>CAVIXF010000032.1:0-13294 GCA_963646585.1 Candidatus Gastranaerophilales bacterium HUM_1
CTTCGGGAGTGTACGGGAGGGAGGAGACGGCGGCGGTCGGGGCTATCACTCCGACGTCGTTTGTCGGAGAGGAGGCCGTGTAGCCGTTCGGGATGTCGCTCGCGGTCAGCCCCCAGCATTCCTCAGAATAGCCCGTGTGCATATACGGATTATTGACGCAGTGCAGATAGTTTATCTTCGCGTGGGCGCAGTTCTGCTCCCAGTAGGAGGCGTATTTGTCCGAAAGATTGCGCGGGTCAAGCCCGAGGAAGGAATAGTGCGCGAAGAATAGCGGGCCTCCCTTGGCGTCGCCGAGCGGGAGCGTGATGTCGTAATACTTCTTCCCGTTTGCGATGGCTCCGTTCTTCGCCCAGCCTTTGTCGTAGGTCGCCGTCTTGATCGGATAAGTGGGGGAAGAGGCGGCGAGGACATAGACTATCAGCCCCTCGTTCCAGCCGCTTATCTTCATATTCATATCCCAGCCGTAGTCCGGAGACCAGTGCCAGTAGAGCGCGTCGTTGCGTTCGAACCACGACCACTCCACTTCTTCGTAGAGTTTCTCGATGTCCTCGCAGAGCTTCTTCTCCGCGTCGGACGCATTCTTCAGAAAATATGCGCGGGAGGTCAGCAGCCCCTGAATGAGAAACGCGGTCTCCACGAGGTCGGCCCCGTTGTCCTTGGCGCTGAACGCGATGGCCTTGCCGGTCGAGCCGTTGAGCCAGTGCGGCCACGCGCCGTGAAAGCGCTCCGTGGTCTCGGAGGAGAGGAAATCCACAATCTTCCTCAAACGGGTGTATCCCTCATCCCGGCTTATGAATCCACGCTCCACCGCCACCGGAATGGCTCCGATTCCGAACCCGCTGCCTCCGGAGGTCACGGTCTCTCCGCTGCCTATCCGTTCGCGGGCGAGTCCGCTGACTGAATGGGCATAGTCGTAGAAATAGCCGAACGTCCGCCTCTGCACCAGCGTAAGCAGTTCATCGTCAGTGATTCTCGGAAATTTGTCCGTCATATCGTACCAGGTCTCGGACTCCGGATCAGGATCGGTTTTCTGGGTCTCGGAGTTGTCCTGCCTGGGCTTGCAGCAGGACAATATCGCCGCCGCACAGAACAGCGCACAGAAGAAGAGCGCAGGAACAGGAGTAAAGCGTTTCATTTAGAAGCTGTTTCGAAATAAATCTTTTCTCTTTGCAGTGCCGGCGGGGTTCAGTCCGCCGACACCATAATATTTTCAAATCCGCAGCAACCGTATGGTTGTGAGGATTTTATCAAGCCGTGCAACGCGGCAATCCGCTTTTTTGCAATGCCTGGGGAAAGCAAGCCGATAAAAAGATGGAGTGCAAGGCGCACGGCGCGGATAAAACCGCAGCAACCTGATGGTTGTGAGGATTTTATCAAGACAAGCAACGCGCAGTCCGTTTTACAAAGCTTGGGGAAAGCAAGCCGATAAAAAGATGGAGTGCAAGGCGCACGGCGAAGATAAAACCGCAGCAACCGTATGGTTGTGAGGATTTTATCAAGCCGTGCAACGCGGCAATCCGCTTTTTTGCAATGCCTGGGGAAAGCAAGCCGATAAAAAGATGGAGTGCAAGGCGCACGGCGCGGATAAAACCGCAGCAACCTGATGGTTGTGAGGATTTTATCAAGACAAGCAACGCGCAGTCCGTTTTACAAAGCTTGGGGAAAGCAAGCCGATAAAAAGATGGAGTGCAAGGCGCACGGCGAAGATAAAACCGCAGCAACCGTATGGTTGTGAGGATTTTATCAAGCCGTGCAACGCGGCAATCCGCTTTTTTGCAATGCCTGGGGAAAGCAAGCCGATAAAAAGATGGAGTGCAAGGCGCACGGCGCGGATAAAACCGCAGCAACCTGATGGTTGTGAGGATTTTATCAAGCCGCGCAACGAAGCAATCCGCTTTTTTGCGGCTTGCGCCTCTTAATTAAGGTTTTCGACCTCGGCATCATAGAGAGCCTTCACCTCAGCGTCAGTAAGCGCACGGCTGTAAAGACGAAGCTCGTCCATATTGCCGGTGAAATATCCCTCCCATTCATCCGTTGACTCGCCAAGAACCTTTGAAAGCCAGCCTCCTATTATGATTTTGTCGGCATCGACGAATTTGAGGTCGCCGAGAGCGGTTTGATTTCCCTCCATATCAGGATTACCCTCATAGCGTTTGATTATGGCCTGGTCTTCTTCCGCGTCAAACGGGCATACTCCGTTAACATACATTTTGAATTCGGACTTCACATTGTCGTACTGAATCACATAGTGACTCCACTTCCCGGCCACGAAAACAGGTTTCGAAACCTCGATGAACTGGTTTTCCCACTCAACTCCCGATTTACGGAAAGTGTTTTTGAATTTCAGGAAATCATCCGCAGCATCAAGTCTGTCACCGGAGATTGAAACATTGCCCCAGGAGTGATCCGCCCCGGTAATCTCGAAATACATCGGAACAGGAACCTGATCGGAAGGAATCGCCGCCTGCTTGAGCCAGAAAGCCACGCTGTAGGCCTTGAGACTGCGAATCGGGCTGTCTGCAGGAAGGTTGTAGAGGAGATAGCCGCCTTCTGCGCCCTTAAGACCCTTGCCGCGACGGGCGTCCGTGAACGTCACCTTTTCGGTCTTAGGGGTTATGTTCGCAATCTTCTCCACTCCATCTCCGTCAAACGGGATGTAGGCCACGAGAGCCTCCTTTGCGACGCTCGAAGGGTCGGTCTTGCCGCTGCCGGAGTTGTTGTCGTCACTGCCGCTCTTTTTGCAGGACGCAAGGGAGAGCACAAGCGCAAACGCGCACGAAAAATAAAGAAATCTTTTCATAATAAACTGGATTATAATTGGTTAACAATAGTGTTAATACCTTTCAAAACAACTTCTAATATTCAAAACACCTTCTAATAGCTGTACCCTGCGGTGCGCTCCAGATTGTTGTTCAACTGAATCTGGGCTGACGGGACAGGGAAAACCTCGTTCTTTCCGGCCTTGAATCCGAGCGGGCCGAGAACTGCGGCGGCGCGGCCTGTGCGGACAAGGTCGAAGAAGCGGTTCTCCTCCATCGCGAACTCCGCGCGCCTCTCGTCATATACGCTTTCGAGAGTGGCCGAAGCCGACGGAAGCCCAGCACGGGAGCGGACCTCATTCAGCGCGTCGTCCGCCGTGCGGCCGGACTCTGTCCCGGAGACCGCCCCGTTGAGCCGGGCTTCCGCAAACATCAGAAGGATGTCGGAATAGCGGAGCAGACGGACATTGTGGTCGAAGCCGTAGCCGTTGTAGGACCACTTGTTGTAGGACGAAGGCGTATAGACCTTGCCGTTATAGACAGGATTGGTGCATTTCTCGGAAATGTAGTCCCCCTCCGGGGTGGAAGTGCCTCTGTAGAGCAGGGTGGCGGACATTCTCGCCGTCTCTCTCCTTTCCGTCAGGAAGGAGATCAGAGCGTCGCTCGGGACATTGAAGCCCCAGCCCTGCATATTGCTCGGACTGTTGTTGCGCGGCCCCTGCACGTAGGCATACTCGATGTACGGCGCGTCCCCGGTCGATTGTCCGAGAGTCGAGGACTGAACCTCCATCAGCGACTCTTTTGAGTTCTCGCCCTCCACGGAGAAGACCTCGCGGAAAGACGGAAGAAGGGAGAACCGCCCGGAGGCGATGACGGCGTCGCACTGTTTCGCGCACTCCTCCCAGTCCTTACGGTAAAGCGCGGCCTTGGCCTTCAGCGCCATAGCAGTGTATTTGGTGAACCTTCCGCTCCACGAAGCGTAGTAGGAGGCCGGGACGTTCTCTATCGCATAGTCGAGGTCTGCGTATATGAACTTATATATGTCCTCGACGGAAGACTGCTCCACGGAGGCGAGTTCCTCGGAAGTCATAGTCCTGTCAATCAGAGGCACGCGACCGAAGCAGCGCACGAGGTTGAAGTAGGCGTAGGCCCGTATAATCCTCGCCTCCCCTGCGCACTGGCGCGTATATTCCCGGTCGGAGTCCGTCTTCATCTCGGCCTCGAACTTCGGCATCTGCTCAATCGCGTAATTGGCGGCCGAAGCCATATTGTAGAATTCGACCCACACGCTGTTTATCAGGCCGTTGGACGGAGTGAAAGTGAAATTGTCCATCTCCTTCGCCTCCGGGCTGTCCGCATCGGTGCTGCCCTTGTCTGCGTCGTCGGAGGTTATCTCGAAGAGACAGATGTAGTTGAACGAATGTCCGCCCCGAAGAGACGCATAAGCCGCGCTGACAGAGCTGAATATGTTCTCGCTCTTGCTGTAGTCCGTCCCAGTCGAAGGCATCGTGGCCTCGGGACGGAAGTCCAGAAATTTCGAGCACGACGCCGTCAGAACGCAGAGAAGAATGACGGCTGCCATATTTCCATATATCCTTTTCATAACTCCCTAAAAATTAAGGTTCAACCCCAGAGTATAGACCGCCTGCATCGGATAGACGGAGGTGTCGATTCCCGATTCGATGGGACTTCCGCCGATTTCCGTAGTGTAGCCGTTGTAGCCGAAAAGGGTCAGAGGCCGCTGGGCGGAAAGATAGACCCGCAGATTCTTCATCCCCTTGATCTTCCGGAAAGTATAGCCCGCCTGGACATTCTGTATCCGGAAATATGACCCGTCTTCGACGAAGAATGTGTTCGCCTGCTGAATGAAGCTGGAGTTATACGCCTCCGGCGAAGGATATTCATTCGACTTCGCGTCGGAACGCCAGGCGTGTCTGTAGAAGTCGAGGTCGTAGTTTCCGTCCACGAAGATGTCGCGGTTCATCCTCTTGGCGTTGAGAATCTTGTTGCCTACCTGCGCCGAGAGAAGCATCGAGAAGTCGAAGCCTTTGTAGGAGAATCCGAAATTGAGTCCGAGCGTGAGCCACGGAATCGGAGAGCCGAGGTATGTCTTGTCGTTCTCGTCAATCACATTGTCGCCGTTGATGTCGCTGTACTTGAAGTAGCCGGCGTCCTTGACGGCCTGTGAGACCGGATCCCGCAGCGCATCACCCTCGGAGGCATAGACTCCGTCTATCTTGTAGCCCCAGAACGCGCCTATCGGGTAGCCCACCTGGGTCTTCGTCGAGTAGTTCCCGCGCACATAGCCGCCGGGGATGTAGTCCCGCCCGTTGAGTTCGAGCACCTTGTTGGAAATCGTGGTGGCGTTGAGACCTATGTTGTAGGAGAATCCGGACGCGAGCGATTCAGCCCAGTTCAGGGACAGCTCCACACCGGTGTTGCGGACCTTTCCGTTGTTCGCGAGAAGATAGCTCGTTCCGCCTCCGGTCGCAATCGGAGCGTTGAACACGACGTTTGACGTCACCCTGTAATACCAGTCAAGCTCTCCCGTGAGCCGGCCTCCGAGAGTCGAGAACTCCGCGCCGACGTTGGTCTCGTTCACCACCTCCCATTTGAGATAGTTCTGATAGACGGTCTGGGAGCCTGTCCCGTCAACAAGCGTCTCCCCGAAGACTGCGGAGGAGCCCACGCCGCTCGTGCCCACCGTCACAGCCGAATTGGCCGGAACGTTGTCGTTTCCGAGCATTCCCCAGCTTGCGCGGAGCTTCAGGTTCTGGAAAGCCGTCTGCGAGGACATAAAATCCTCACCGGTGATGTTCCAGCCGAGTCCCAACGACGGGAAGAACCCCCACTTCTCCTGATATTTGGAGCTGGCGTCCGCACGGAATGTGACTGTGGCGAGGTAGCGGTCGTCGTAGTTGTACGTGCCCCTGGCGAAGGCGGAGAGGCCGTTGTAGCGTGACGCCCCGTCGGAAGTCCTCTGATTCTTGTAGGAGCCGTTCACGAGATACTTCGACTGCTCGTCGTAGTCAGGGACGTTCTGTGCCGTGCCGAGAAGCCAGGTGCTGTAGTTCATCCTCGTTGACTGGCCGAGCATTATGCTGTAGCGGTGGCGGTCACGGACGTCCGACCAGGTCAGGACATTGTCTATGATCTGGTTAAGGCTGTAGCCGAAGGTCTTCGTGAATGAAGAATAGGCGTTGCTCTGCGAGCCTCCGACGAAATATGACGGAGTGTAGCTTCTCTGGTCCCAGTTCGTGAAGTCGAGATTGTAGGAGGTCTTGAACTTGAGCTTCTCCGGAACAAGAGTGAACTCGGCGTAGGCGGAGAACACCTCCTTGAGTCCGTTGTCTGTGTTGTCGTAGTAGTATGCGTTGGCGACTGGGTTGCCGTAGCTGTTGCCGAATCCGTAGAGCTGCGGAGAGTCGAAGTTTTCCGGATATGCCGCCGTGTTGTCGGAGTTGTATATCCCGTAAACCGGAGGATTCACGTAAGCCTGGAAATACGCCCCGGAATTGGGATTGTTCTTCCAGTAGCGCGAAAGCACGCTGTTCACGCCGACCTTCAGCCAGAAAGTGACGTCCTGGTCCAGTCTCGCACGGAAGTTCAGACGGCGGTAGTCGTTCGTGCTGTGGTTCATTATGCCGTTCTGATAGTAGTAGTTCAGTCCGGTCGCCCAGCTGGTCCGTTCGTTCGCCCCCGAAAGGTCGATGGAGTGGTTGTGCGTCAGCGCAGGACGGACAAGGGCGGAATACCAGTCGGTGTCCCCGCCGTAGTCCGACACGGAGAGCGGAGTCCAGTCTTCATTGTTCGCGTTCGCGAGGTTCAGAAGTTCGACATACTGCGCCGCGTTCGCCAGCTTCATTATGTTCGTCGGAACCTGGACTCCGGCATATCCGTCATAGGAGATGTTCGTCCTCCCCTGCGTCCCCTTTCTCGTGGTGACGAGTATCACGCCGTTGGCCGCGCGCACGCCGTAGATCGCGGCGGCGGAAGCATCCTTCAGAACCGTGAGGGACTCGATGTCCCCGTTCGAGAGGAAGTCTATGTTATCGACGAAAACCCCGTCAACGACATAGAGCGGGTTGGCGTAGTCCCCGATGGAGCCCACTCCCCTCACCTTGACTGTCGGGCCGGCCCCCGGAGCGCCGCTCTGGACGATCTGCACGCCGCTGACCATCCCCTGGAGAGCCGACATCGGGTTGGCGGAAATCTGCTTCGAGAGTTCGCTCCCCTTTATGGAAGTTATGGGGGCGGTCAGATCTTTCGCCCTCTGGGTGCCGTAGCCTACGACGACTGTCTCCTCCAGAAGATTGCTGTCCTCGACGAGCCTGACGACCATCTCTCCCCCGTCCTCAGGGACAGGAAGAGTCTGCTCCGCATACATAAGGAAAGAGAAGTTAAGCCGCCCCCCCCGGTTTGAAATTATGGAAAAACGGCCGTCTGCATCGGTGAAAGCCGCATTATCGGTCCCGACTTCGAGAACCGTGGCCCCGGGGAGCGGCTCTCCGCTCACCGAGTCCTGCACGCGCCCGCGCACCGTCACCCCGGGGTTCTGCGCCACAAGGGACAGGGCGGAGCACAGGGCGAGCACCGCCGCAAGCAGGTATTTTTTCATATATGACATAATCTTTACTTGAGTTTAACCGCTCCTGCGGGACTTGAAATCTGATTATTTGTCAAGTGAGCGGAGTTCCGCGCCGTAAAGGTCTGAAACCTCATCTGCGGTGAGGGCGCGGTCGTAGATTCTCATCTCGTCAATCCCGCCGGTGAACCAGCCCATCCAGTCGTCGGTCGCATTGTCGAGAATCTTGGGCAGCCATCCTCCGATGACGAACTGTGTCGCTCCGTTGAAGCAGAGGTCTCCCAGAGCCACCCCGCTCCCGTTGCTGTAGCGGTTGATGATGGAAGTGTCGGTAAACGGGCAGACGCCGTCCACATAGATGCGGAACTCGGATTTCACATTGTCATACTGGAACACATAGTGCTTCCACACCCCGGCGGTGAAGGCGGAGTTGCTGACAGGGATGGTCTGTCCGGCCCAGTCAACTCCTTCCTTGCGGAAATAGACCTTGAAATACAGGTAATTTTGATCGAGACGCTCAGAAGTGAGCGTGAGATTGCCCCAGTATTTGTCGCTATCTTTTGAAATCGAGAAATAGATCGGGACTGGAGCCTGAGAAGAAGGAATCGCCGCCTGTTTGAGCCAGAACGCCACCGCGAACGCCTTGAGGTCGCGCAGCGGACTCGCCGTCGGAAGGTCGTAGAGAAGGTATCCGTTGTCAGCGCCCTGAAGCGCACCGCCCCTCTGTCCGGAAGGGAAGGTGACATTCGGGGAGGCCTTCGGAGTGAGACCGCCGATTTCGTCCGCCCCGTCGGTGTCAAACGGGAAATATGCGACAAGGTTGTCCTCCGCCACTGCGGAAGGGTCGGTCACGGTCTTTACCGCAGCGTCCATCTTGACCGTGAGGGTGTTGTACTTCCCCTCAAGGAAAGGGACAGCCACCGGAACAGTCACGCTGCGGACATATTCGGCACGGTCGGTCACGACCTTGACGGAGACAGCCTCCCCTGCCGCGAGTTCAAAGCTCCACGATGTAAACCACGCGTCGAAACTTCCCCCGGAGACCGTGAAAGGCTCGGCATAGTCGAGGGTCAAGGCTGAGACTCCGCCCTCATATACGCCGGATTCCCCCGTGGCGAGGTTGATGCGTCTGCCGCCGGCAATCGCCTTCCCCTCCGGAAGAGTGAATGTCACGGAGCTGACCTTCTCGCCGGACGCGAACGAAAGTCCGGAAAGGGTGAACTTGTTCAGAGCCACCGCCCTGCGGAACCACTGTGCGATGGAGGTCTGAACCTCGGTGAAGGTCTGTGGTTTGGCGACCATTATGTAGGCGGCCGGATCATAGGCGGCAGTCGTCGGAGTCTGGGACGACGGCAGAATCACCTTGACTGAGGACAGCGCGTCTGAAGCGGCGCTCCCGTCAACCGCCGATGCCGGATATACCCCGCCGTAGATGAAGTTCGTCCAGTCGTCAGTGCCGGAAAGCGTGAACGAGAAGTCGGCGGTCTTTCCGTCAGAGGACACTTCCGCCGATTCAGACACGGCTGACACAGGCGTTTCCTCTGCGGAAGGCGCGCAGAACAGCTTCATCGTCTCGTCACTGTCCCATATCACATTGTAATCCGCATCCATATGTGTCTTGGTCGCCTCCGCACCATCCGGAGACCAGGCTTCCGAAGCCCGGACGACGATGCGCACGCCGCCATTGTTTTCCCGATTCGCATTTCCGTTCTCAACGGCCTTCTGGCAGGAGACTGATGCGGCGGCCAGCGCGGCAACAGTCAGAATTTTTGATATGTTTTTCATAATACTGTCAGTTAAATGGTTCCGTAGTCATACGATTAAATGGTTCCGTAGTCAACTCTGTCCGACTCCTCGTAACGGCCGCCGCCTCTCTCGGAGTATGTGTAACTCTCGGCGAAGCCTCTTTCCGACTGGATTCTCTCCTCTCCGACGATGGGGGAGGAATAGCGCATCTTTTCTGTTTTGGTCATCATATTACGCAGGTTATTAAGTAATTATCATCAACGCCGTTCATCGCCCAAGGGCGGATTCGCGGCGGCATCATATCAATTCAAACTCGGCCTCCACCGTATCGTCGGACGATGTCCCGACAAACAGGCGGAACTCTCCCGGCTCCGGGCCGAATGTCATATCCGCACGCCAGAAGGAAAGCATCTCCGGAGTGATTTCGAACTCAACATCGGTGCTTTCGCCCGGAGCGAGGCTTATCTTCCGGAAAGCCTTGAGCTCCTTGACGGGGCGGGTGACGCTGCCAACGAGGTCGCGGACGTAGAGCTGGACCACCTCGCAACCGGCTGCCTTCCCCACGTTCTTCACCGTGACTGAGGCCTTCAGACAGCCGTCCGCAGTCATCCTGTCCGAAGACAGACTTACCGGGGAATACCCGAAGCCGGTGTAGCTCAGTCCGTGTCCGAAGGCGTAGAGAGGCTTGTTCGGACAGTCGATGTACATCGATTTATACTCTTCCGGAGCCGGGGCGTAGATGTTCTTCTCCTCAAGGTCCGGGACCGTGGACGGACGGCCGGTGTTCTTCATATAATAATATATGGGAATCTGCCCCACCGAGCGGGGGAATGTCGCCGGGAGCTTTCCTGACGGGTTGTTCTCGCCGAAAAGGGTCATCGCTATGGCCTTGCCGCCCATCGATCCCGGATACCAGCATTCGAGAATGGCGTCGGCGATGGCGCTTTCGCGGGTGATCTCCACCGGACGGCCGCTCATAAGGACGACCGAAACCGGCTTGCCGAGTCTGCGCACCGCTTCGAGCAGCCGCGTCTGCACTTTCGGAAGGCGGATGTCGGCGCGTGACTTCGCCTCGCCCGTCCAGCTGCACTTCTCCCCGAGCACGAGGACTATGCGGTCTGCTTTCCGTGCGGCGGAGAGAGCCTCCGGGAAGAGAGCCTCGGAGTCCGACTTGAAATAGTCGTAGCCGGGCGCATAGACGATGTTCTCATTCCCGTTGTATTCCCGGAGCGCGTCAAGCAGCGACTGCGTCCGTCCGGCCTCGCTCGCGGCGCGCCACGAGCCGAGCAGGTCGTCGGCTGAAGCGGCTAGCGAACCTATCACGGCGACCTTGCATCCCTTTTCGAGAGGCAGCGCGGCATTGTCGTTCTTGAGAAGCACGAACGACTCGCAGGCCATACGCAGCGCCGCGTCAAGATTGGCCTCGCTATAGACGACCGCCTTCTCACGCTCCGCAGAGCAGTACCTGAACGGGTCGTCGAACAGCCCCAGCTTATATTTCAGCGTCAGCACACGGCGCACGGCATCGTCAAGTTCGTCCATCGAAACCCTGCCCTCTTCGACAAGAGACTTCAGATGGCTGTAATAGACGGCGCCCTGCAGGTCCATATCCACTCCGGCGTGCATCGCAAGCTCCCCGGCGTGCTTCTCGTCCCGTGCGTATCCGTGCGGAACCATCTCGTTGATGGAGGTGTAGTCCGTGACGACGAAGCCCTTGAACCCCCACTCGTCGCGGAGTATATCCTTGAGCAGATGCGTGTTGGCTGTCGCCGGAACACCGTCCAGCTCGTTGAAGGAGTTCATCACGCTGAGCGCCCCCGCATCTATGGCCGCCTTGTAGGGCGGAAGGTACATCTCACGAAGCCGGCGTTCGGACATATCCACGGTGTGGTAGTCCCTTCCGGCCTGGGCCGCGCCGTAAGCCGCGAAATGTTTCACGCAGGCGAGCACGCTGAGGGTGTCGTCAAGAGACCGCCCCTGAAATCCGCGAACTCTCGCGGCCGAAATCTCCGACGCGAGGAACGGGTCTTCGCCCGCGCCTTCCGAGACGCGCCCCCAACGTGGATCAACGCAGACGTCGCACATAGGGGCGAAAGTCCATTTCAGCCCCGCTGCGGCCGACTCGGCTGCCGCCACGGAGGCTGCCTCCCGAATGAGTCCGAGGTTCCAGCTGGCCGCCTCGCCGAGGGAAATCGGAAATTCGGTCTTGTAGCCGTGGATTACGTCATATCCGAAGAGGACGGGGATGCCGAGACGGGTCTCGTTCACGGCGATCTCCTGGATGGAGCGCACATATTCCGCAGTGTGGGCGTTGAACACGTTGCCGCAGCGCCCGCTGCGTATGTCGTCGAGATAGTCCGCCTTCATCGTCGGGCCGGTGACGTCCCAGTCCGAAGTGAGCAGGACGAGCTGTCCGACCTTTTCCTCAACGGTCATCTTGGAGAGAAGCGAATTGACCTTCTCCGCGATTTCGCGTTCGTTGGTGTCAGCCCCTCCGCCGCAGGAGGCGAAGGCGCAGAGGGAGAGGACGGCAAGCAGGCATTCAAGCGTCCTGCGGGTCAGGATTCCGGAGAATCCGGCAGTTTTCAGAATCATATATGGTCAGCGATGCCGTTTCTGTCCCGGCGTCTGCACAAATTTACCACGGCAGCCCGATTCCGCAAAGCAGCCAGTCCCGACAAAAACACTGCAAGGAAAAAAGTCACCCCCATTTCACCACTCGGGCAGGGTTAGAATCAGCAGCATATACCTTTGAATCAAGTAATTGCACGACACCATATTTTCAAAAACATTTGCCGCGCACAGAGAGAAGCAGTCTTGAAACAGAAGCCGCAGGAAAAGTCCCGAATGGATTGCGCAGGAGGCGCGAGATACTCATTTAAAACTTATGAGAAACTCGCAGAGACTGACGTCGCTGTCGAGCGAAAGTTTCTTGCGGAGTCTGTAGCGGGCGGCCTCCACACCCTTCAGGCTTATGTTGAGCAGGTTCGCGATGTCCTTTGTCGACATATTCAGACGGAGGAAGGCGCACAGCCTCAGGTCGGACTGCGTGAGAGACGGATATTTCTCCATCAGGTTGCGGAAGAAGTTCTCGTGAATCCGGTCGAAGTTAGTCCGGAAAATCTCCCAGTCGGAGTCAGACGAGATGTTGTCGTCAATCATCCGTATCACCTTATTGTAGTATTTGTCCGGATAGTGCGTCCCCAGCGCCTCCTTCTGGGCGCATATCTCCGAGCGCAGACAGACCAGAATCTCATTCTTGCGTATCGTGGACATCGTCGAACCGGCGAGTTCCTTGCTCTTGTAGGTGACTTCCTGCCGCAGCTTATCCTTTTCGAGCGAGAGAATCCGCCGTTCGCGGTCCCGCACCTTGATTCTTGTCACCGCCGAGGTCACTCCCCAGACGAGGAGGGCGAGAGCCGTGAAATAGAGACAGAACGCCCACCAGCTCAGAGCCGCCGGAGGCTCCACGCGGAAGTCGAAGCTGTCGGAAGACAGGACGTTCCCGGCGAAATCGACCGCCTGCACGGTGAATCTGTGACGCCCCGGGCGCACACCCGTGAAAGACATATCCCGTTCTCCGCCGGAAGCCTCCAGTTCGCCGTCCAGCCCGCAGAGGAAGCGGACTCCGCCCGAGCCGTTGAAATGGGGGACCGACCATCGGAACCGCCTTGAATCCTGGCCGGGGCTCTCGACCGAACGGATGCGCACTGGAAAGAATCCTCGTCCGGAAAGCGGCGCCGACCGGCGGACATAGCGTCCGATTGAGTTTTCAAAGCACAGCAGACAGGTACTGTCGTTCAGAGAGACGATGTTCTGCTGGTCATCGATGTAGTTCTCATCGAACGCGGAATACTCGATGAGGTCGAGGAACTCGACCGCAGTGTTGTTCACCCTGACGAGGGCCGCGCTGGTCTGCGTGATGAACCACCAGCTGTCCCGGCCGCAGCGGGCGACCCTGTAAGCCTTGGAGAAGTCTCCGAGCACATTGTTGAGCGTGTCGCAGGGGACGATTCTCCCGCCGTCAAAAACCGAGACCAGGCTGCGGTCAAGGAAGATGACGTCATTGTTGACCTTGAAAACATTCACCGTCGCCCCCGATGGAGAGTTGAATCTCCGGACAGAAGCCGCGCTGTCAAGGCCGTGGCTGAGTTCAAGGCAATATACCCCACGGTGGAAATGGCTGCACCACACCCGTCCGTGG
>CAVIXF010000033.1:0-9103 GCA_963646585.1 Candidatus Gastranaerophilales bacterium HUM_1
GACTACGTCGGCGATGGAGTTGCCTGCCTGCGAGCCGCAGAACCAGCACTGGAGAACGGCCGGAACGGATCCGATCCACGGCATAGCCACCGCGTTGCCGTCTATGAGGCAGACCGCGAGACGCTGATTGACCTCGGCGAGGGCCTCGATCACCTTGTCCTGCCCGTAAGGCAGCCCGTAATCCCTGCGGTCGGCGCTCTCGCTGTCCTGGTGGCGGTCCTTGTTGAGACCTCCGAAGAAGAGCACCACGTCTGCTCCGGCGGCCGCCTTGACCGCGTCCTCTATGAGCTTCTCCGCGCTGCGGGAGTCGGAGAGGTCCTGGCCGGTGCTGACTCCGTTATATTCGTTCGACGTGCTGCCGACATATCCCCTTTCATAGACGACCTCCGCCTTGTCGCCCACAGCGGCGAGTATCCCTTCAATCGGGGAAACCTCGTGTTTCACCTTGAGCGAAGACGAACCTCCGCCGACAGTCATCATCTTCAGCGCGTTCTCTCCGACGACGAGTATCTTCTTCACGGAGTTGAGATCCACCGGGAGGACTTCCGTTCCGCCGGCGACCGCATTGTTCTGAAGAAGGACTATCCCCTCGCCCCCGATTCTCCTCGCCGCGTCGAGATGCTCCGGAGAGTTGAGCGAGCCGAAAGGCTTCTTCGTGTTCATCGCCGTGCGGAAATTGAGCTTCAGCACGCGGCCGGCCTTGTCGTCGAGGACTTTGAGGGAGGCTCTGCCGTCGCGGAGACGCTCAAGATACGGGTCGGCGAGCATATATCTGTCATAGCTCTTCTTCCCTTTGGAAGCGAGACCGTCAGTCCCGGTGCCGTATTCGAGGTCAAGCCCGTATGCGGCGGCCTCGTCCGGGTCGTGCGCACCGCCCCAGTCGGAGATGACCGCGCCGTCAAACCCCCATTCGCCTTTGAGGACTCCGTCGAGAAGATACTTGTTGTGGCAGAGGTGCTGCCCCTTGTAGAGGTTGTAGGAGGCCATAACCGACCACGCGCCGCCCTTCTGAACTCCGGCCTTGAACGCTGGCAGGTAGATTTCATACAGCGCCCTGTCGGAGACCTTCACGTCCGCCGTATGGCGGTTGCACTCCTGGTTGTTGAGGCAGAAGTGCTTGAGGCAGACGGCCACGCCGTTCTTCTGCACACCTTTTATATACGGTACGCACATCTCACCGGAAAGGAAAGGGTCCTCGCCCATATATTCGAAGTTGCGCCCGTTGTAGGGGGTCCTGTAGATGTTCACCCCCGGCCCGAGCAGTACGTCCTTTTCGCGGTAGCGGGCCTCCTCGCCGATGCTCTTTCCGTAGAGGGCCGCAGCCTCCCTGTCCCAGGTCGCCGCGAGACAGGTCAGAGCCGGGTAGGCGGTGCAGGAGTCGTTGGTCCATCCGGCCTGTTTCCACTCGTCCCATTTCACCTCCGGGCGTATGCCGTGAGGGCCGTCGGTGCACCAGAGCTCCGGAATGCCGAGACGGGGCACTCCCGGTGACGAGAACTTGCTCTGGGCGTGCAGGACAGCCACTTTCTCCTCCAGTGTCATTCTGGAAAGCGCGTCAGCGACTCTTTCGTCAAGCGGCTTGTTTTCGTCTTGATAGACAGGAACTTCGGGCTTTGATGTGCAGCAGGAGATTGCGAGAAAGGCCGATGCCGCGGCCAGTGTCAGGTTGGTCAGTTTCATATAATATGCTTAAGTTTCGTATGTATCCCTGTTTATAGTTTTAGTGCTCTTTACCCTCATCTCCACCTTTTTTCGCCCCACGCACTTTTTTGAAAACATTCAGCAAATATAAGAATTGTTCGGGGAAAAAGAATCTTTTTTCACTAACTTCGCGTCTTCTGAAAAATATCTCGATATGGAAAAGAACATAATCTTCAGCGGATGCGGAACGGCTCTCGTGACCCCTTTCAGGAACGGGGAAGTCGATTATGACGCTCTGACGCGGCTTGTCGAGAGGCAGCTGGCCGCCAAAATCCATTTTCTGGTGCCGCTCGGAACGACGGGCGAAACCCCCTGTCTCGAAAACGAGGAGAAACTGCGGATTCTCGTGCGGTGCAGGGAGATAGTCGAGGCGAATGAACTCTCTTCCGGAGAAAAGAGGCCTCTTCTGGTCGGGGCGGGGACTAACTCCCTGAAACAGACCGTCAGGAACATAGAGTTTCTCTCCCCTCACGGCGCGGACGCGTTTCTCGTGGTCGTCCCCTATTACAACAAGCCGACGCAGCGGGGGCAGTACGAGTATTTCAAGGCCGTCGCAGAGTCAACCGACAAGCCTATAGTGATTTACAACGTCCCGGGACGCACGGGCGCGAATATGGAGGCGGAGACCTGCCTGAAGCTGGCCGCCGACGTCCCGAACATAGTCGGGATCAAGGAGGCTTCGGGGAGATATTCCCAGGTCGCGGACATTCTCGCGGGCGCGCCGGAGGAGTTCTCCGTCCTCAGCGGCGACGACGACCTGACGCTCTCCTTTATGTCGGCGGGGGCGAGGGGCGTGATAAGCGTCGCGTCCAATGTAGCTCCGAAGCTGATGGTGAAGTTCGTCGAGTCCCTCGGAGCGCCGCATCTGTGCAGGACGGAGGTCTGGCATACGTTCGCGGATTACGATGAGGCGAGGCGGCTCTATTTCATTCTGAAACCTCTGTTCTCCGCCTGCTTCGTGGAGAGCAACCCGATTCCGGTGAAGGCCGCCCTGTCGGAGATGGGGCTGATGGCCAACGAGTTGCGGCTGCCGCTCGTTCCGGCGCAGGCGAAGACATCGGAGCTGATGAGGAATCTGTGGAATGAACTTGCCGCTCTTGAGGACAAGTAATCAAGTTAGATATGACGAAGAAACAATTTTCGGAATTTTGCGACGGCCTCGAACGGGGCGAAATCCGCGTCGCGGAGAAAGCCGGCGGGGAGTGGAAAGTGAACGCCTCCGTGAAGGAGCGGATTCTGGAGGGGTTCAGAATCGGGACGCTTGAACAGATGGGCGACTTCGTGGACAAGGACACCGTGCCAGTCCGCCGTTTCGCCCCGGAAGACGGGGTCAGACTCGTGCCCGGCGGAAGCGGAGTGCGTCGCGGGGCTTTCCTCGCGAAGGGGGTGGTCGTGATGCCGCCGGCATATATAAACATCGGGGCATATATCGACGAGGGGACTATGATTGACTCCCACGCGCTCGTGGGTTCCTGCGCACAGGTGGGGAAGCGGGTGCATCTGTCCGCGGCCTCGCAGCTGGGCGGCGTGCTCGAACCGGTCGGGGCGCTTCCGGTCATCGTCGAGGACGACGTATTCATCGGCGGCAATTGCGGAATCTACGAGGGGACTGTCGTGAAGTCCCGCGCCGTGATAGGCACCGGGGTGATAATCAACTCGGCCACGGCGGTCTATGACGCGGTGAACGGCGGCTGGATACGGCGTAACGAAGCCGGCCAGGTCGTCATCCCGGAGGGGGCGGTCGTTGTCGCCGGCTCGCGTCCGGTCGCCCACGGCCCCGGGGCTGACGCCGGAATCCATCTCTACTGCCCGGTGATCGTCAAATACCGTGACGGCAAGACCGACAGCTCCATCCGCCTTGAGGATATGCTGCGGTAGGCTGTCAGAAAACAGCTTTCAAATGACATTCTATAAATATAACGGCGCCGGGAATGATTTCCTTGTCGCCGACAACCGCGACGGAAGCCTCATCCTGACAGAGAGACGGATTTCGGAGATATGCGACCGTCACTACGGAATCGGGGCTGACGGGCTTATGCTGCTCGGCTCCGGCCGCGACGGGGCGGACTTCACTATGGACTATTACAATTCCGACGGCTCGGGGGGGATGATGTGCGGCAACGGCGGACGCTGCATCGCGGCTTTCGCCGATTTCATCGGAATCCGGCCTTCTTCTGCGGACGGGATGCTGTCGTTCACGGCAGCCGACGGCCGGCACAGGGCGGCGATTCTCGGAAGGAACGGGCTCGGGATGACGGTCAGGCTGAAGATGTCGGACATATCGGTGGCAGTCCGCTACGGCTCTCTCGCGGCGGACTCTTCGGCTTCCGGATGGTTCATAGACACGGGGACGCGGCATTTTGTCCGTTTCATTGACGCTCCGGCGGACGGGAGATATGTCGAGGAACAGGGGAGGCTGCTCCGGCACTCCTCCGACTTCGCCCCGCAGGGCGCGAACATCAATTTCGTGCTCCCAGGCAATCCGTTGAGGGTCAGGACTTTCGAGAAGGGGGTCGAGGCTGAGACCTGCGCCTGCGGGACGGGAATCACCGCGTCGGCCGCCGCGGCCTGGCTTGAGGGAGTCGCCCCGGCCTGGACGGGAGTCCCTGCGGATTCAGTCTGCGGCGGAGCCTCTGTGCCGGCCGGACAGGAGCGGCGGGGAGGTGATGTCTGCCCGGGAGGCGTTTCGCAGTCCGTCCGCTACGATGTTCTGGCTCTGAATGACGCTCTCTCCGTGGAGTTCACTCCGACCCGTGAGGCGGATTTGTTGATGGGGACGGGGGGCGGAACGCTTCCGGCTCAAGCGCCTGAAGGAGTCCTCTGTCCCGTTCAAGAACCTGACGGAATCGTCAGCCCCGTTCAAGACCCCCGAGGAGTCGTCAGCCCCGCCCGGAACTGCGGCGGCCCGCTTTTCACCGAGGTGTGGCTCACCGGCCCGGCGACGCCTGTCGCCCGGGTCGAGATTCTGGATTTGGAAAATAATTCCCGGTGACACCCGCCTGACGGCGGCATATACAGAACATATACTTACGGGCAGTATATGTATATATTCACGGGCAGCCTTATGTATTTGATTTGAAATTTCACTTTTTTGACAATATATATCTTATCTTTGCCGAAGCTTAAAATATCAGGAATTATGCAAAAGAAATGTCTGTTGACGTTCGCGGCCGTCCTTTGCTGCGCAATGTCGCCGGCGGTGTTCTCCTCGTGCAACCGCGACGACATCACGATTGACACCGGCTGTGCCGAGTACTACCTTTCCGTTGCCAACGACGACAATGAGGTGCAGCTGGCGCTCGACGGCCTCCACTCCGTGATTGTCGATGTGAAAAACGCCCCGGCCTGGCTGACGGTCACTCCGCAGGCCTCGCTCAACAGCTCCGGCGCGCCGGTGGTCAACATCAGCGTGAAGGAGGCCGAGGACGGAGCGGCCCGGAAATGCCGCGTCTATCTGACCTCCGACACCAAGGAGCAGGTGGCGCTGAACGTGACTCAGGACGAGGCCGTCGGCGGGGATGACAATGACATCGAGATAGACCCCGACTTCCTTGACAGCTGGGAGACGATGCAGTTTCTGAAAATCAACGACGGCGGAGCCTTGAACACCGAGGTGGCCGCGCCGTGGAACAGCGATGTCATCGAGACGCTGATGCCGACTGAGATCTGTACGGACGTGAAGAAGAAGGACGGCTGGGAGGTCGCCTTCTCGCTGCTGAACCTGAAAGGTTACACCGATATGAACTATTTCGGTCTGTACAACAAGTACACGGGCGTGCTGCGCATCTTCTACTACTGCAACAAGAACGTGACGGGCACCGGCTCCGACTTCGCCTTCGAGGTAATGCTGGGAGGCGACACGCCGAACCCCGCCTTCTACCACACCCTGCGCTACGGCATACCGGCCGACGCGAAAGTGAACACGAAGGTCGACGTGCTCAACTCGGGTCTGTCCAAGACCTTCTATCTGCTCGCCACGCCGTATTCCGATATGGGACAGCGTGCGCTCAGCAAGGGCTGGCACGCCTTCGACATCGATATGTCGGCCTACACGGGCAAGAGTTTCAAGACCGACGGCGACGACATCAAGATAGCCTGCAAGACGTCCAGCAACGCCTCCGTCAGCCTCGGCACCGACATTATGGGGAAGATTTACGGCGATATGTCGGCAACCATCGACCGCACCAGTATGATGGCCACGGCCGACGGCGTGGGCGGCATCCTTTCGAAAATCGGGGGCGTGCTGGGCAACACCTCCGCCTCCTCCCTGGCGAGCATCGAGGCGACCCTCTGCGGCGGGCCGCTGAGCAGCCTGAACCAATACCGCGTGTGGGCTTCGGCGGCGTGCAACATCGCGGCCGGGGTTTATAATGCCGTAGAGGGCGAGGAGGTTCCCAAAGACGCCATTCACGGCAAGCTGGATCTCAAGCTGAACGGCACCGCCAACACGAAAGGCTATATGACGGCGCCGACCGCCAACGACGTTAAGGCGTTCACCCTCAAGAAAAGCGCCTTCAACGAAGCGTCGAACTTCGGGAAAGGCGTATGGCGGATAACCGGCACCCCCGTCATCTATTTCCTCGAGGACACGGCCTTGTGGGAGGATTACGGAAATCGCAGGTATATGATACTCGATAACGCCGCAAGAAAAGGTTACTGTTACCGGACGTGGTGGCAGAACAGCAATCTGCAGATTCCGTATTGCTACGACCCGACCACCGTCGATGTGGAAATCAACCGCGAAGTGTTCCCCGATGCAAAAAACATCAAGGTGGCGTCCTTCTGCGGCATATACATCAACTCCAGGAATGTCGACAACAGCTCCTTCCGAAAGATTACGGGTATGACCAAGCCGACCAACAACTATCTGATGTACGGCCCTGACTTTATGGCGAAGAGACAGTATAATGATGGGGCGCTGACAAATCCGAGCACTGGATACGGGCGCAAATTCTCCGGCTACAACCTGGAGGAGTACGCGAAGAATGACGTCGTGCGGAAGGTGTTTGATGACCCTGACAAGCTGAACTACACCAAGGTGGGCAAAGACGGCGAGCTGCATTTCTACGGCCCCCTGTTCAAGCTGGACCGGAATACGCAGTCAGACTTTATGACTGAGCCGCATATACTCTATCCTTGGACTCAGGATACCGGTGGTCATAACTTTTACGCGGAAGTCAAGGATCTGCCGGAGATGTATGTCGTCGTCATCCTGCAGTTCGAGAGCGGCGGCAAGACATATACCTACTCCCGCACCTACCTGCCGAGGATAGAGACCATCACCAGGTGGCAGGTTTCAACAGAAGTGCTCAATAAAATGTATAGCCGGGGAAACGTCCATATGTTGACGCGGCTGCCCTCTCTGCATACCATCCAACACAGATCCTATTTGTGGAAGAAGAATTAGTCCCTTATGAGAAGAAACAGCCTGTCTGGCGTCATCCTGTTCATTGTCCCCGTTCTTCTCTCTTCCTGTTCGGGGGTCGGGGACAATGACGGTCTCCGCCGTCCGCGTCTTACCGTCATCACTTCGCTGAACGGCGCGGGCGACAACGGCTACAACGACAAGGTGCTTGAGGGCGTGATGCAGTTCTACGAGAGCCACGACATGGCGATGTCGCTCGTGCGGCCCGCTACCGTCGATGAGGCGCGGAGCGTGTTGCATTCATGGCTCGCGGCGGAGGCGGACGCGCCTTCGCTGCTCGTGCTGGCCGGCAGCGACTACGAGGCGATGATGAAGTCGGAGAACGTCACGCCCGGCGGGAACAGGAAGATTCTGCTGTTCGAGAGCGACGGCGTCCCGGGGGTCTGCACCTTCCGCATCCTGCGCTACGGCGCGAGCTATCTGGCGGGCTGCATAGCCGCTCCGCACGGCGAGGCGAGGGTGGTGGCGGCGTTGCCCGGCGAGCGGATACTGGAGGACGGCATAGCGGGCTTCGCCGACGGCTACGGCGCACACAGCGGCGGGCGGAAGTCGGAGGTGGTCTATCTCGCCGACGACTACTCGGGCTACGCCAGGCCAGACAGCGCATACCGTCTGGCCGCCAAGATGGAGAGCAGCTTCGTCTATCCGCTGGCGGGCGGCTCGAACAGCGGGCTTTACAAGTATTCGCGTGAGCACGGCTTCGTCACGATGCTCGTGGCTGGAATGGACGCCGACTGCTCCGCCCGCAGCGACCGCGTGCCGTTCTCGGTGGTCATAAGGATGGACGAGGTGGTGGAGCGCTACCTGAACGACTGGTACGACGGGAGGGAGCTTCCCGCGAGCCGGACTTTCGGGCTGGAGTCGGGCGTCGTGGACATCGTGGTCAGCCCGCTGTTCAACGCGGTCACCGACATCTGGGAGGACTATTATCTGGACCCGGAGTATTGGCAGAAAGCCTGCGGGCGGTACAGGGATGAGGCCATCGGAAAGGAGGCTGAATATGAGGCGGATTAGTCTGTGGCTGCTGCCGGCGGTGCTGCTCGTGAGCTGTTCCAAGAAAAAGCTCACGCCGGAAGAGGCCGTGGTGGAGACATACAAGGTGGCTGTCGTCATGCCGCAGTCGCAGCAGGGCCGCTGGGAGCGGACGGTGGGCTGGGCGCTCGACAATGTCGCACAGGCGCAGAAAGGCCTCGGGCGGCGGGTGAAGCTGGACGTCGAGTGGAAGGACGAGGACGCCGCCGACCTCGGCGACTGGCTCGGCCGCGTCACGCAGGACGAGAGCTATGCCGCCATCGTAGGACCCTCGACCTCCGAAAAGGCCGGACTCGCCGCAGCCGCATGCCGTTCGTATGAGAAGACCATCATCCTGCCCGTCGCCACCTCGACGGAGTTCCAGCGAATCTACGCCGGACAGGGCTATGTGTGGAATCTCACGGAGAGCGACGTGGCGCAGTGCGAGATACTGCTGACACAGGCGAAGCTGTCGGAGGTGAGCGTCGTCAGTCTCCTTGCCTCCGACGACGACTACGGCCGGAGCTTCAGCGACTGGTTCGCCTTCCAGGCCGAAGAGCTGGAGATGGAGGTCGGGACGGTGACGATTTACGGCAGCGAGGCGGAACTCCGCGCCGCCGTCAGGGCGCAGCACGGACAGAAGCGCAATTATGGACGCGCTCTGATATTCGTCCCCGGCACGGAGGACGACGCTCTGGCATTTGATGACGAAATAGGCCTGCTGACGGACGCGGACTCCGGTCTGGACTTCCCCCTGCTGCTCTGCTCGGACGCGATGAACTCGGAGACTATGGCCTCGCGCCTGAAACACAGGAACTATGAGGGCGTGTCACCCGCCGCCGACCCGCAGTCGGGCTTCGTCAGCGCATACGCCGCCCGGTTCGGCGAGCCGCCAGTCAACGGCGAGGCGCACCTGTACGACGCCGTCACGCTGCTCTCGTATGCGCTGACGGCCAGAGCCGACGG
>CAVIXF010000033.1:9196-13205 GCA_963646585.1 Candidatus Gastranaerophilales bacterium HUM_1
CTGCCCGACGATATGGCCGGGGCTTTCGCCCTGTTGCAGCAGGGGAAGACTCCCGACCTCGGCGGCGTGACGGGGGACTGGACTTTCGACGAACGCACCCACGCGTCGGTGCTGAATACCACCTACGACCACTGGATTCTCGCTGGCGGACAGTACCACACCATCGAATATCTTTCGACCGACGGATCCCGGCGCACCACGTCCACCGTCCAGGCCTGGGACTGGCAGCGGAAGACGATGCAGTCGTTCAGCCGGTGGCAGGAAGACATAACTTACCCCGAGCTGGAGAACCGCTGGGCGGTGGTGGTCGGCACGAGCGACACCTGGGCGAACTACCGCCACCAGGCCGACGCGCTGGCGATGTATCAGCTGCTGAAACGCCACGGCTACGACGACGGGCACATCATCCTCATCATCGCCGACAACATAGCCTACGACCCGCATAACCTCCACCCGGGAGTCGTCCGCGTGCGTCCAGACGGCGAGAACGTCTATCAGGACGCGAAGGTCGATTACCGCCTGGGTGACATCGGCATCGGTGACCTCCGGGACATAATGCTCGGCCGACGCAGCGACCGTCTGCCGGAGGTCATCACGCCGGCGAAGAACGACAACATAATAGTGTTCTGGTGCGGCCACGGCAACAGAAACCGGCTGGCGTGGGGGAGCGACCGCACCGTCACCGGCGACGATGTCCGGGAGGTCGTGCAGACTATGAGCGACGAGGGCTGTTTCCGCAAGATGCTGTTCGTCGTCGACGCCTGTTACAGCGGCGCAATCGGCGAGGCCTGCGAGGGAGTCCCCGGCGTGCTGCTCGTCACCGCCGCCAACGCCAACGAACCCTCGAAGGCCGACGTGAAAGACCCCGAGATGGGGGTCTGGCTCTCCAACGGATTCACCCGCGCTTTCCAGGAGACCATCGACGGGAACACCGCCATCTCTATGCGCGACCTCTACTACACGCTGGCCCGCCGCACCGTAGGCTCCCACGCCACCGTCTACAACGCCGCGAATTACGGAAATATGTACGACAACTCCATCAGCGAATATCTTGGGGACGGACAATAAATAATTTAGGTCAAAAAGACAAACAAATCCCTTGACATTAAGGAAAATGTTTCGCAACTTTGCAGCTGCGCCGCGTCAGAACGGCGTTTCTGAATGGAGAGAAAACAGATGACCAGAGAAGGACTGAAACTTATCTTATTGACCCTCATTGTTTTGTGGGGGGGGGCACTCTAATTCTCTCTACTCCCGGACATCTTTCTCCCCGCCGTCCGACACTCTGACTGCCCGGCTTTCGCAGTCTCCGCTCTCCGGAACTTCATCTTCCGACACCCTTTCTGTAGAAATATATTACCGCGTGGGTTCGTCACGCTACGAGCCGGCCTTCCGTTCCAACGGCGATAGGCTGAGCCGTTTTGCGGACTGTCTCAGAAGTCTGGGCGACACCTTGGCAGACCGGCGCGTGAGAGTGGTCATCGGCGCGTCCGCGTCACCGGAGGGCGGGGCCGCGATGAACGCCCTCCTGTGCAGGGAGAGGCTTCGCAGCGCATCTGACGCCCTTGCCGGAGCGGGGCTTGAGCCGGAGCTTCTCCCGCAGGCCGAAGTGGTTCTCGGCAGGGTGGGGGTCGTCTCCGAGGAGGGGCTGGCCGAGGCCGTGCGCTCCTCTTCTATTGACGGGGAGCTGAAGTCCGGGATTCTCGAAGTCCTCGCCGACTCCTCGGCCGGATATTCCGAAAAGATAAGGATTCTCAAGGAAAAGGACGGCGGGAGGTGCTGGAAGGCTCTCTCGGAGGACTGTTTCCCTGATATGCGGTATTTCCGTGCGGAGCTCGTCTTCGCCGGGAGCGGAGACAGCGCCGGGTCGGAGCCGCAGACGGCCGCTCCGTCCGATTCACTGCTGAAAATCGCGCCTCCGGCGTCGTCCGAAACGGCATCCGGAACGTCGTCGGACATATCGTCCGGGGCATCGTCTGAAACCCCGTCCGAAACCTCGTCCACAGCCTTGTCGGGAGCATCATCCGTGGCGGCCGACAGCCTTGCCGTCCCCGCAGACTCGTCTGAATGCGGCTCCGTCCGCAACAAAATTCTGGTCAAGACGAATGTCGTCGGGCTCTCTCTGCTGATGGCGAACGCCGGGGCGGAGTTCGGGCTCTCGCGGCATATCTCCGTCCATATACCCGTATACTACAGCGGAATCGACTACTTCTCCTCACGGGTGAAGTTCCGCACCTTCGCCCTCCAGCCCGAGCTGAGATGGAACTTCTCCGGCATTGACGGTCTCTTCGCGGGAGTCCATTTCACCCTCGCCTACTTCAACATAGCCGTCGGCGGCGACTGGCGCTATCAGGACCGCTCCGGCGACACGCCGCTTCTCGGCGGCGGTCTGAGCCTCGGCTACAGGCTTCATTTCGCGAAGGACTCCCGCTGGGGAGTGGAGTTCACGCTCGGCGCGGGCGCGTGCGCCGTCAGCTGGGACCGCTTCGTCAACGAGAAGAACGGCCCTTATGTGGATACGGTCAGCGGCAGGACATACTGGGGGATTGACAACGCCGCCGTGAGCGTCTTCTATGAATTCGACCTTGGGAGGGGGCGGCGCAGATGAACTGGAGAATGAGCATATCTTCCTGTGTCCTGGTACTCGTCCTTGCTGTCTCGTGCCGCGTGCACGAATGGCCGGACGCGGGAACTCCGGCCGTGCTGGAGATTGACCTCGTCTTCGACTACGCTATGCCGGACTACAAGGAGGTGGACTACGGCGCGAGGGGGACGAAGTCGTCCTTCTCCGTCGAGGATATGGACATACGCTACACCCTGAAGTTCTATCCGGCTCTCCCGGGCGGGGGCTACTCCTCCGTCGAGTCCTCGGACTACACAGAGGTCGTGACGAGGCCGGCCTCGGAGGGCGGGGATTGCAGTCTCCGCGTGTCGCTCCCGGAGGGGAGGTGGACGGTGCGCTGCTGGACGGACTATGTGATGGCCGGGAGCACGGAGGATTTGTTCTATGTGACGGCGGACTTCGCGTCCGTCGCCATTCCGGAGAAATATGTCGCGGGCACGGACTTCAAGGATGCGTTCCGTGGCTGCGCCGAGGTGAACCTGAGGCGCGTGGGCAGCGCGGAGACCCCGGTGACTGTCCGGCTCGATATGGAGCGTCCTCTCGCGAAGTTCCGCTTCATCGCCACCGACCTCGACGCGCTTGTCACGCGGGTGATGCGCGAGAAGGCCGAGGCTTCTGACGGAGCAGACGATTCCGCAGCTGAATCCTCGTCAGCCGGCGTTTCAACCGGAGGCTCTTCAGCTGACGGCTCGCCGTCATCCTCCCCGTCGCCGGCATCGGCGTTCAATCCGGAGGACTACTACATCCGCTTCTACTACAGCCAGTTCCTGCCGTGCGTATTCAACATCTTCACGGACAAGCCGATAGACTCCCGGACGGGCGTCAGCTTCGACTCGGAGTTCGTTCCTCTGTCCGACACGGAGGCTCTTATGGGCTTCGACTATGTGATGGTGAACGGCCACGAATCGGGGGTCTCCGTCCAGGTGGCTCTCTACGACAGGAAGACCGACAGGCTTATCTCGCTTATGCCCCAGCCCATCAACGTCCCTCTGGAGCGGAGCAGGATGACGACGGTCCGCGGCGACTTCCTGACGATGGGCGTTGCCGGAGGAATCGGGGTGAACCCGTCGTTCGACGGGGAGTACATAGTGCCGATCCCGTAACGGGTTGCATAACGCCATAAGGCCGTGAACCAATATATAGCCAAACCAATTATTACTAAACATTAACCTTTTGCATTATGAAACAGATTTTCACGACTGTTGCCGTCATCGCCCTCGCGGCGGTTTCGGTGTCGTGCGCGAAGGAGCAGATCGAGGCTCCTTCGCGGGGGGGGGAGGAGACCGTGGTGAGCTTCACCGTCGCCTCTCCAGTAATCCAGACCAGGACCGTCGCCGACGGAAACACCGTTGACAAGGTCGCCTGCTGCGTCTATAACTCTGACGG
>CAVIXF010000034.1:0-12992 GCA_963646585.1 Candidatus Gastranaerophilales bacterium HUM_1
TGCACCGGCCTCAGTGTCGGCGAAGTGGAGGCTTTGAGACACTGAAGAAGGGGTTTCCCATCTTGTCTGTCCCTTATTCCTCTGCAAGATAATTTATCTCATAGACTATTCCACTGATTCTGAACTGGCCGACCATTTGAGGGGCGGGGACGGTTTCGGGATACGGGATGCGTTTGATATAGACACTATTACATCTGATGACATTAGAATACTTGTTGGAAACATCGCAAGCTCCAATGACTTCTCTGCAAGAAGCATTTATAATGTATTGTCTAAAGTCGGGATTACAGACGGACACTTGCGAGGGATTGACATCGATGCTGAACTCAAGATGGTCTCTGCTGTTGATGATAGCGTGGTTTTACCAGATGGAGGAGAAAGGGGAGAAGCTGACGACTACGGACGTAGTGCTGATGGCGGAGAAAGTCAGAAAAGCGCAGGACAAGCGAATAGAATCTGGAATGATGGTATAGAGACTTTCACCACACCTTCGTCGGTTGGCGTGCAGGTGCAGGGCAGGCATCTCGCGGCGAACGGCAGATTCCTGCGGAGGTATGATGGCGGAGGCGAAGTCCCCGATTCCACAAGAACACCGTCGTCGAGAGTCGCGGCATTGGTACAGAGGATAAACGAGACATCGAACGCGGACTTCGTGAGGCGGCTTCTCGGCAGGAACAGGAAGACGCTCGACAACGGAGACGGAACAGTATCCACCCACGAACTCGGGTATGTGACTGATGCTGACGGCAATGCCACCGTGTTCCCGCAGGTTCAGTCCGCAGACTACGGCAATCTCCTGATGCGCGTCCCTTATCCGATGTCGTATGACAGGGCGGCGGAGCGGGGCGACACCGTTAGGATGAGCGTCCCGGACGCGGAGGCGTTCACATCCGGATACAAGAACTTCTATCCGGGGTTCGGAGACTATGCCTGCGGAGGGCTGTTGAGAAGATATTATGAGGGAGGGCATAAGCCTGTGGGAGCAGCCGGCGGAGAGACACAGTCTGCCGCACCTATATCGTTTGACTGGAATGGGACACTTCCTGGTTCTCTGTATATTCCTCAGTCGGTCCCTGATTATACTCCTGTTCCATATTCGGCGAATGGATATGCTCTGGAACGGGCGGAGCGGAATGAAGCGCGTGAGCCTGCCGCTGCCGCCACTGCGACTGATACGAGCCGCGTCATACATCTGTCACCCGCGCAGGCGCGTGCGGCTCTCAAACAGATCAATCAGCGAAATTCTGAAATAGCCGGTGAAGACACCGCCGAAGGAATGCAGCCCGCAGCATCCACCAGGGTGGATTCCCATATCGAACCTGTCTTGCAGTCCATAGATTTTCCTAAAGCCCCGGAGGCTTACGCCCTCAATGCCCGCGTATTCGGTGCCAGCGAACGGCGTGCCGTCGCCGCAGCTGTGGGGCAGCTCCAGTCCGGCGACGAGCTGAAAGATTTTCAAAGACTGCTGGCAGAGCTGGGCTATTATAAGAATCTGAAAACGCCGGAGATAAAAGCCAAGACGAAAGATGAAGTCAAAGAGCTACAGCGTATGCTTAAGAGTTACGGGTATGACATCGGTACGACTGGTGAGAACAAGGACGGCATAGACGGTATTGTCGGCCAGCGGACTCGTGCGGCATTCGCGAAGTACGCAGCGGAACATCCGTCGGAGGAGATGATCAATTCTGTCGCTGACGGAAAACTCGGGCCGGCTACGCGAAGAGCCGCCGCAGCCTATTTCCGTGATGTACTTACGGATGATAGGATAAGGCAGGAGATAGAAAAAGCAGGAGGGTATACAAAAGTTTTGGAAGATGCTGTCCCACAAAACTTGCTTAGGACACTGCATGATTCATATCTTGATATGAAGAACTTGAATACTTGGAAGGATATGGCATCTGCTACTGACCGTGTGAATGAGGATGGTATACCTGTTGTGAATATGTCATGGGATGTTTCTGATGATATGTTAACACGATTGGTGGGATTTCTCCCTGATGGTCTGACCGCAAGTTCGCAGAAAGACTGGAGGTCTCCAACTAAGTCCAATGGTCGAGTCGGTTATCCTGACACATTCGACAGCCCGGATTATATAGAGGGAAACAGGTCTCTTGGTACAGATTTGTTAAAAAAATGCCTGGCATATTCGGCCTCGCCGGTACGAGTCTTGCACAGCCGGGCAGAGGCACGATTGGTAACTTTACTTACAGGACTACTAAAGACGGTATAGAGATAAGCGATGGCTATCAATTCAAGGCAGCCCCAAGAAAAGTTGTTATCTCTGGAGCACAAGGTGATTCTTACAATGATGTGAGATCACAAATGAATAGCAAATATAGAGCAGCAAATGAGCATGTGCAGTATTACCTCATCCCGTGGAGCGTATATAATAAGATACACGGGAAATAATAGCCGGAGTTATACATACATATAGAAATATACCATTTCGTATGGAAAAAGGATATGCTTATCTTGCAGATATACAAATAATGATGTGTTTATCGGTATCCTGCCTATTTGTCTGACAGCCGATGTGTATTTCACTGATACGACACACATTGAATACTCTGGTGTCACCTCAAATGTCGTATTCGATGAATTTAAGGCGAGGAGATAGCGCAAGTCTTTCAGGCTTTTATTGGCGTAATCGGTGCCTTTCGCTTGTATCTCTGTGCTGAAATTGTTATTTGCATACATATCAACGCCGTCAATCCATATAGGATTCTTCCTCGGTATATGCATCATCATCGCCTCATAAGCAGCTTCCGGGCAAAATGGCCAACCGAAAAGCCATACAGCCATGTGCATTGTGTAGATGGAGCAGCATTCATATAGGTTCAGCTCCTGCCCCCGGTCGAGCTTTGCGGCTGACTTCTCCTGCCCCCAGAACACATAATAGACTCCGTTGATGAACAGGGCGATGATAATGCCAAGAATGACAGACAATGTGATTTTTACAGGCTTTTTCATATCTTGTGTTGTGTTATATGGTCTTATCTTGTGCTGTCACCGCTCAACTTCCGTACCGGAGCACCGTGTCTGGGAGTCCGGAATTTTGGCGGGAACCCGGGGGCCTTCTCGCGTGCGTACGTGCGCGTGCGTACGCGAAGAGGAAAAGAATTTCGACTTGTTATGTTTCTCAATAACTGCGGTCCAGGATTCGAGACGCTGACGCCTACTGGTTCGCGGCCTTTGATTCGGCGTATGCGTTGGCGGCGGCGAGGGCTGGGATGATGTGGTCGTAGATGTTCTCGCGGCCCAGCTCCCTGTCGACACCGAATTTCTCGAGAGTGTGCATCACCCTCGGCTGCACGCCGGAGAGGATTACTTTCACGCCTCTTTTGTGCGCCATATCGCAGATGTTTCTCAGGTTCTTCACTCCGGTGGAGTCGATGAACGGCACCTTCCTCATCCGGATTATCCTGATGCAGGTGTCGGCCTTCCTTCTCTGCTCGAACTCCTCCGAACGGGTCGCGAGGCCGAAGAAATACGGGCCGTTGATTTCATAGACCTCCACCCCTCGGCTGATGTTCAGATATTCCGTGTCCTCGAGATTCGCTTTCTCGTCGTCCTCCGTGGCGGCAAGTTTCGCCTGGTCAAGCACTTCCACGCTGGATGTCTGCATCATACGCCGGACGAACAGCACGATGGCCAGCAGCACTCCCACCTCGATGGCGACGGTCAGGTCCACGATCACGGTGAGGAAGAAGGTTATCAGAAGCACCGCCACATCCGGAGTCTCGCCTTTGAGAAGGTAGCGGAAGGTGCGCCATTCGCTCATATTGTAGGCCACCACGACGAGTATGGCAGACAGGCAGGCGAGCGGGATATAGACCGCATAAGGCATCAGAAAGAGATATATCAGCAGAAGGACGACCGCGTGGACGATTCCCGCCACGGAGGTTCTCGCGCCGTTGTTGATGCTCGCCATCGTCCTTGCAAGCGCTCCGGTGGCGGGAATCCCGCCGAAAAGAGGGGTGACGATGTTGGCGATTCCCTGGCCTATCAGCTCCGTGTTGGAGTCGTGCTGCTTTCCGGTCACTCCGTCAGCCACCATCGCCGCGAGAAGCGACTCGATGGCGCAGAGTATGGCTATCGTGAACGCAGGGGAGACGAGTCCGCGTATGTCGTTGAAACTCAAACTCGGCATAGTCGGCTTCGGCATTGGCAGCCCGTTCGCGAGTTCTGGGAATTTGGAGCCTATTGTGGCGAACTCGACTCCGCAGAACCTGCTGAGCAGTACGGATGCGAGCGTGCCGAGCAGAAGGGCTGTGAGCGAGCCGGGAATCTTCTTCGGGCCGAAGCGGTTCCAGAGGATTATGGCGATGAGGCATCCCGCGCTCAGAGCGGTCTCAGCCCAGTTTATGTTGCTGATATTCTGAAAGTAACAGATCCATTCGGGGATGAACCCCGCCGGCACGGAGATGTCGGTGAGTCCGAAGAAATCCTTCATCTGCGTCGAGAAGATGGTGAGCGCGATTCCGCTGGTGAAACCCACGACTATTGGGTAGGGGATGAAGCGGAATATTGTTCCGAGCCGGCAGAACCCCATCGCGACGAGCATAACCCCCGCCATTATGGTCGCCACCGTGAGACCCGCCATCCCGTATTGTCCGACGATGCCGGCCACGATGACGATGAACGCTCCCGTCGGTCCTCCGATGAGGAAGCGCGAGCCTCCGAAAACGGAGACTATGAACCCGGCGACAATCGCCGTGATCAGACCCTGCTGGGGAGTGACTCCGCTGGCGATTCCGAACGCGATTGCGAGCGGGAGGGCGATGATGCCGACTATGACGCCGGCGATGAGGTCTGAGACGAATCTTTCCTTGCTGTACCGTCCTTTCTGAAAGAGATGGAAGAATTTGGGACGGAATACTCTGGTGTACTTCATAGGTACTTTGATGCTTTGTGTGTCTTTTTGGTCCATATGCCTTTTTTCATCGGTCGTGTACGCCCGGTACACTCCCTCTTCAAAAAGACATCTGTCCTCAAAAATCCATCACAAAGCCTATTGCTAAAACTACTGAAACCACTAAAACGGGCGCAAAGGTACAACAATCCATCAAAAGAGCAAATACGATATGAGTTTTCGGACTTCCAGTCCGTATGCGCTGAAGAAAATATGCTCGGATTGGAATAAGATTGCTATATTTGCGCCCGCAAACAGCTTCTAAGACGATATGGACAACAGGAAGGCAGTGATATTTTCGGCTCCGTCGGGTTCGGGCAAGAGCACGATAGTCAATCATATACTCAAACTTCATCCGGAACTGGAGTTCTCTGTTTCGGCGGCTTCGCGTGCGCCGAGGGGGACGGAGAAGAACGGAGTGGAGTACTGGTTCATCTCCGAGGACGAGTTCCGCAGAAAGATCGCGGCGGGGGAGTTCATTGAATATGAGGAGGTTTACAGCGGCTCGTTCTACGGCACTCTGAAGTCGGAGGTGGAGCGCATCTGGGACAGGGGGCACGCCCTCATCTTCGACGTGGACGTGAAAGGCGGGGTGAATCTCAAGAAATATTTCGGGGACAGGGCTCTGGCTCTCTTCATCAAGGCTCCGTCGGTGGAGGAGCTGCGGCGCAGGCTTGTGGGGCGCGGCACTGACTCTCCGGAGGCGATTGAGCGCAGGGTGGCGAAGGCGGCGGAGGAGATGAGCTACGCGGACCGCTTCGACCACATCATCGTGAACGACAATCTTCAGGCGGCCTACGCCGACGCCGAGCGCGTGGTCGGGGAGTTTCTCGGCGGTGACGGACGCTGAGACAGCCGGCGGCGCACAGGATTTGTCCGGATGTTTCCGGACGGCGTTCCGGAATGACATCCCCATAAAGAGGTTGGAACCTTTTCTATAAGTGAGCGCAGGCCAAGCTTGCTTGAGCTATGCCGAACGGAAAAAAGTGGCGATTGAAAATCGAACAATGTCCCGCAGCCATAAGGGGTTTGGAGCAATGTCCCGCAGCAACATCCCGGCCAACATTCAAAAATCTTTTTCGTAATGGACACGGCGGTTTTTTCCGGTTCTTTCAATCCTCTGCACATAGGGCATCTGGCGATTCTCCGGGTGCTCGCCGGATTGTATGACAGGGTGCTGCTGGTCGTCTCCCCGGTGAATCCGCTGAAGCCCTCGGCGACCGCTGATGATGCGTCGGAGCGTCTGCGGGCGGCCCGCGAGGCTCTTTCCCGGCATCCGGAGCTGTGCCGTCCGGCGTCAGAATCTTCCGACTGCGATCGCCCGGGAGCGACAGGTAAGGCGCGGGGTGTCGTGGAGGTCTCTGACATCGAGTTCTCTCTTCCGCTTCCGAACTACACGATAAATACTCTTGACGCTCTGAAATTCAGCTTTCCGGAGGATGATTTCACGCTCGTCGTCGGCGGAGACCAGATTGCGGATTTCCGCCGCTGGAGAGGCTGGGAGCGCATTCTCACCGATTACGGGGTCGCCGTGTTTCCCCGGGAGGGCTTTGACATCGCGGCTGTTCGGGACGGACTGCTGCAAGACAGCCCAGGCGGCCGCATCCGTCTCATCGATATGCCGCCCGTGAACATATCTTCGACACAGATCCGGGAGGCGGTCGCCGAGGGGAGGGATGTGTCGGGACTGCTGATGTGACATTGTGTCATTTTCTTTATTTTTGTACGGTTTTTGTTGCATTAAGAATATATGGCCGGATATAAATTCAACTGTAAGTATATGGTCGAATATAACTTCAACTATAGGTATATGACCGGATATAAATTCAACCAAATATAATTAAATTATGGTATCTTACAAGGAACTCGGTCTTGTGAACACGAAAGAGATGTTCGCCAAGGCCATCAAGGGGGGATATGCAATTCCTGCATTCAACTTCAACAATATGGAGCAGCTTCAGGCCATCATCCAGGCCTCTGCGGAGACAAAGTCTCCTGTGATTCTCCAGGTTTCAAAGGGCGCGCGCAACTACGCCAACCAGACCCTTCTCCGCTATATGGCTGAAGGAGCTGTCGAGTATGCGAAGGAACTCGGATGGGAGCATCCGCAGATTGTCCTCCACCTCGACCACGGCGACTCTTTCGAACTCTGCAAGAGCTGCGTCGATATGGGCTTCTCTTCAGTGATGATCGACGGCTCCTCACTTCCTTACGAGGACAACATCGCGCTCACGAAGAAGGTTGTGGAGTATGCGCACAAATATGACGTGACCGTCGAGGCCGAACTCGGAGTTCTCGCCGGCGTCGAGGACGAAGTCGCCGCCGAGGAGTCACACTACACCAAGCCTGAGGAGGTGATCGACTTCGCCACCCGCACAGGATGCGACTCTCTCGCAATTTCAATCGGAACTTCACACGGAGCCTACAAGTTCAAGCCTGAGCAGTGCACCCGCGACCCTAAGACCGGCCGTCTCGTTCCGCCGCCTCTCGCATTCGACGTGCTTCACGAGGTTGAGAAGAAACTTCCTGGTTTCCCTATCGTCCTCCACGGCTCTTCATCAGTTCCGCAGGAGTATGTGGACATCATCAACGCCAACGGAGGCAAGCTTCCTGACGCTGTCGGCATCCCTGAGGAGCAGCTCCGCGAGGCTGCGAAGAGCGCGGTATGCAAGATCAACATCGACTCCGACTCACGTCTGGCGATGACCGCCGCAATCCGCAAGGTCTTCAACGAGAAGCCGGGCGAGTTCGATCCGCGCAAGTATCTCGGACCTGCACGCGACGAGATGAAGAAGCTTTATGAGCATAAGATTGTCGATGTTCTGGGCTCAAATGGAAAAGCCGAATAGATGAAAGCCGTCTGGAAGGCGGTCTGACTGCGTTGGATGGCTTGCATCCCATCCTTTCAGGCAACTTTCATCCACGCAGACGGTCTGCTTCGTTGCAAAAGCCCTCGAAATCCTCACAACCCTCAAGGTTGCTCCGGTTTCGAGGGCTTTATGCGTTGGCTGACTGACGCCTTTACTCGCAGCCCCTTGATTTTCCAATCGTTCTACTCGCCGTCGGGGGCGAACATCGGATCCCAGGACGGGAGCTTGACAGGGGTCTGCTTCATCATTTCGAGGATGTCATCCGGAACATATTTCTTCGCCACGACAAGGCGGAACATATACTCGTCGAACCACTCGTCCGTCATTATGAGGCATCCCTTGTAGCCGGCGGACGAGCCCCAGCTGTTCTCGACCATCCATTTCTTCGGCTTCCCGGTGGTCTTGTCAACATCGACGGCTATGAGCGTCATCGCGTGTGAAGAGCCGCTCGCGTGCGTCCGTACCCGCTCCTTCTTGTCCATCCCGAACTTCACCCCGGTCAGAGACTCGTAGTCGAAGTTGGCGAGGTCGAGCGTGCCCTTGTTCCGGCTGAAGAATTTGCCGACGTCGCAGGAGAAGTACATCGCCCTGTCGTCCCTGATGCTCGCAATGGCCATCTCCTTGATGCGCTCGAGGGGCAGGTTCACGTAGAGCCAGTTCCTGCCGTCATAGATATGCCGGTCATATTCGATTTCATAGACCTTCCCGTATTCTCTGCACGGGTCGTTCATCACCATAATGTAGCCGTTTTTGAGGTCTTCGCTTATGTATCTGTCATAGAAAGACTTCGGCGTGAACTTCTCTGTGCTGACAATCTCCCCCTTGCTGTCGCAGCGCGTCCATTCGAACTCCGCCGGCGGTTCTCCGAGACAGAGCGCGAGGATGCGGTATATGTCCTTGAGCATCCCGATTTTCTGCGTCTGGAGCTTCTCCGCTTCCGCCGCTTCCGCCTTCTTTCCTTTCGGTGCGGCCTCCCTGTATGCCTGACGCAGCCTGAGTCCGTCTTCGCGGAGCTTCAGTTTCAGCAGCATCGACATCTGCGAGGTGTTGTTGCTGCAGTATGTCTCCGGCATCGCCTCCGCCGGGACGACCCCGTATTTCGTGAGCAGGTCGGACACTCCGGTGAACTGTCCTCCGTCGCTCAGGGGGTTGCTGAACAGCCAGTCGACCTGACGGTCGTCGTCTGGGAGCGCCCGGGTGTCGATGATCCCCTGAAGGAAGAGATTCGCCTTTTCAAGCTGGTCGTAGAAGAAGACATAGTTCTGCGAGAACTGGAACTCGGGCAGGTCATATTCCTCGATCATCCTCGCCCTCAACACGTTGAGCCCGGTGAACAGCCAGCATCTCCCGGAGGATTTCTGGTCGGTGATTCCCTTGGTCTTCACCCTGTCCGAGAAATGAGTGTCAATCATCGCCGCGTTTTCGCTGTTGACAGCCAGAGTGGCGATTGAAGTCCCCGCCAGCGCGTTCCGGACGGCCTTGTCCGCCGGAGTGTTAAGGTAGCTCCCTGCAATCTCCTTCAGATTCTCCTCCGTCAGTCCGCCCGCGCCGGTTGTCTGTGCGGCCGCGCCCATCCAGACCGCCAATGCCGCCAATGTCAAAAAGATTCTTTTCATATTCATACCTGATATATTCCCGAGAAATCCAAGTCTTCGCATATGCGAATGCTCAAAAATAACTTCAAAGTTACGAAAAATATGCTAAAAATCGTGAAACTTTGCGTACCTTTGGGTTTCAAAAATGTCCGCAGGCTTCCGTTTGCGGACGCGGATATTGACCCACAGCTATGGCAACAGAGGAAAAGAGACTCTATCTCATTGACGGGCACGCGCTTGTGTTCAAGATGTACTATGCCCTGCTCTCGCATCCGATGGTGAACTCGAAGGGGACGGACACTTCAATCCTCTTCGGATTCACGAAATATCTCTTCGAACTCATCGAGAAGGAGCGGCCGACCCACCTTGCGGTCTCGTTCGACCCTCCGGGAGGGACGTTCAGGCACGACGCATACCCGGACTACAAGGGGACCCGCAGCGCCACTCCGCAGCTGGTGATAGACGCTCTGGAGCCGCTGTGCGAGATTTGCCGGGCGATGAACATCCCGGTGCTGATGATTCCGAAATACGAGGCGGACGACGTCATCGGCTCGATGTCGAAAAAGGCTGAAAGAGAGGGGTTCACGGTCTATATGGTGACCCCGGACAAGGACTACGGGCAGCTTGTCACCGACCGGGTGTTCCAGCTCAGGCCCGGGAAGGCGGGTTCGGAGAGCGAGCTGCTCGACAAGGCGAAAATCTGCGAGAAATATGGCGTCCGCGAACCTTTGCAGGTGATTGACTATCTGACCATCTGCGGGGACGCCTCGGACAACGTGCCCGGAGTGAAGGGCGTGGGCGAGGTGGGGGCGAAGAAGCTCCTCGGACTCTACGGCAGCGTGCAGGGCATCTACGACAATCTTGACAAGCTGACCCCGAAACAGAGGGAGCTTTTCGAGGCCGCACGGAGCCATATCGAGATGAGCCGTTTCCTGGTGACGATCAAGACCGACATAGACCTGAGCGCGTTCCCGACGGAGGACACGGCCGTGAACCGTCGTTACGGGAAGCGCATCTTCGAACTCTTCGACTTCTACGAGTTCGGCTCCCTCAGACGCCGGCTCGGCGACGCTCCGGCGGACTATGACTCCGCTTCGGGTTCGGCGGCGAAGTTCGAATACAGAAAGGCGGCTGCGGCGGAGGTCGCGGAGGCGGGGAGGCGCAGCGGATTCGTCTCCGTGCTGCTGAACGGCGACAGCCTTGTCATCGCCGCTCCCGCCGCATCCAAAACCCGAGCGGACATTCCCGAAGACTCCGCTGCGGTCAAGACCGCTTCAGGAACGGCGACCGCCCGGACAGCCTCCACGGATTCCGCTCCCGCCGACGCTCCAGAAGTCGCCGCCGGGGAGGGCCACGCTTCCGGCCTGGGAATCATCGTCGCGGAGGGCGGCCCGCAGGAGTTCCGGGAACTGCTTGAAGATGAGAGCGTCGTGAAGACGGGATACGGCCTCAAGGACTGCTGGAAGCATCTGTGTACGCTCGGAATCGGGATGCTCGGCCCTCTGCACGACATAGAGCTGATGGACTATCTGATAAATCCGGAAAAGGCCCACAGGATAGACGCGCTTTCACGCACCGAACTCGGAGTCAGCCTTGAGGACGAGAGTCCATCGGGACAGGAAGGCGCGGCGGCCGAGCTTTCGCTGTTCGACGCGCCTGCGGAGACCCCGGCGAAAGACCGTTCGAGGGAGGCGGCAATAAGCCTCGCGCTCGGGCGGAAAGTCAGGGAGAAACTCGACGCGGCCGGGCTTTCAAGACTGTACGACGAAATCGAGGAGCCGCTGGTGAGGGTGCTCGCGAAGATGGAGATCGAGGGGGTGAAGGTCGACCTGGCCCAGCTGCGGCGCTACTCCGACTCCCTCTCGGCCGAACTCTCTCAGATTCAGGACCGCATAAGGGAGGATGTCGGCGAACCGACGCTGAACATCCTGTCCCCCAAGCAGATAGGCGTGCTCCTTTTCGAGAAGCTGAAGCTGAACCCCAAGGTGAGGGCGAAGAGGGACGTGCGCTACGAGTACCCTACCGACGAGGACACGCTCGTGGGGCTTCTTGACAAGCACAAGGTCGTGGGTGAGATTCTCGAATACCGTGCGCTGCGCAAGCTCCTCTCCACCTACATCGAGCCGTTCTTCTCGCTCGTCAATCCGGCGACGGGGAAGATCCACACGACTTTCAACCAGGCTCTCACCTCCACCGGAAGGCTGAGCTCGTCCCGTCCCAACCTCCAGAACATCCCCGTGCGCACCGAACGCGGCAAGGAAATCCGCAAGGCGTTCGTGCCTTCGCGCCCCGACGGGCTGATAGTCTCGGCCGACTATTCCCAGATCGAGCTCCGCATTATGGCGCACCTTAGCTGTGACAGCCGCCTCATCGAGGCGTTCAAGGCGGGGGAGGACATCCACGCGATGACGGCCTCCAAGATTTTCTCCGTCCCGATCTCCGAAGTGACGGCGGAGCAGCGGCGCATCGCCAAGACCGCCAATTTCGGCATAATGTACGGAATCTCGGCCTTCGGTCTCGCGCAGCGCCTCCGCATATCCCGGACCGAGGCGAAGCAGATCATCGACGACTATTTCAGGCATTTCCCGTCGATTTCCTGTTTCATCGAGGACACCCTCGCCTCGGCGCGTGAAAACGGATATGTCGAGACCATATTCGGCCGCCGGAGATATGTCCCCGACATCAGCTCCCACAACTCCACGGTGCGCGCCCTCGCCGAAAGGAACGCCGTGAACGCCCCGATTCAGGGGACTGCCGCCGACATAATAAAGATGGCGATGGTCAATGTCGACAGGCGTATGTCCCGGGAGGGGCTTCAGAGCCGTATGGTGCTCCAGATTCACGACGAACTGCTCTTCGACGCGGTGCAGGGGGAGGTCGATGTCCTGAAACGGCTTGTCGTTGAGGAGATGGAGAATGTAATGAAGTTGTCCGCACCTTTGACAGTAGAATGCAATGAAGGAAAAAACTGGCTCGAAGCTCACTGACCTGAGCGACGGCGAACTCATAAAAATGGCGAAGGCGCAGGACCAGATGGCGTTCGTGATGCTCTACCAGCGTTACCGCACGGCCCTTTCCGCCCACGTGTCCCGCTTCATCTCCAACAGAGAGGACGCGGAGGACGTCTGCATCGAGACGTTCCAGAAGGCGTTCAGCAGAATCGGCCTCTACAACGAGGCGTATATGTTCTCCACCTGGCTGTTCCGGATCGGGCAGAACACCGCCTTTGACCATCTGAACCGCAGCCAGAGGAAGAGCGAGAATATGCCGGTGCAGACCATCGCCTACGATTCCGACAGCTCGCTCGACATCCCGTCCGGCGCGACCTCCCCGGAGGACAGCGTGATTCACCGGGAGGAGTATGACAAGTGGCTGACGGTCATAGAGTTGCTTGAGGGGGATTACAAGACGGTTGCGAAGATGTTCCTCATCGACAACTACGGCTATCAGGAGATCGCCGACGAGCTGGGGATGCCGCTGAACACCGTCAAGACGAAGATTCACCGCGCCCGCACCAAACTGATGAAGATGATGGAGATGAGCGACGAAGTCCTGTAGAGGCCACGTCTCCGGTTACGGGGATATGTTTATATTCGGAGATATGGGATTCTGTGC
>CAVIXF010000035.1:0-1431 GCA_963646585.1 Candidatus Gastranaerophilales bacterium HUM_1
GCTCGTGGACTTCTGGGCATCCTGGTGCGGCCCGTGCAAGAGGGAGATTCCGAACATCCGCAAAGTCTACGAGACTTACGGGCCGAAGGGTCTGGAGGTTCTGTCAGTCGCTGTCTGGGACAAGCCGGAGGACACGAAGGCCGCCGCTTCCGAGCACGGAGTGGTCTGGCATCAGATTATCAACGCCCAGCGCATCCCGACCGACCTCTACGGCATTCAGGGCATACCGCAGATTATGCTTTTCGGGCCTGACGGAACGATACTCAAGAGAGACCTCCGTGGAGAAGGCATCGAGAAGGAGATTGTGAAATATTTCGCGGAGTAGCCTGCCTTGAAGAAAGACTTTGAACACAGGAACGGTCTGGTCCGGCCGAAGAAGGCTCTGGGCCAGCATTTCCTCACTGATTTGAGCGTCGCGCAGAAGATTGCGGACGCTCTTGTCGTTGAGTGTCCTCCGGAGGCTGTGCGACCGCTGCCGGTGCTGGAAATCGGGCCGGGGATGGGCGTGCTGAGCCAGTATCTGCTTGAACGGGAGGACATCGACCTCAAGATGATTGAAATCGACCGCGAGTCGGTGGACTATCTGCTCGTGCACTTTCCGAAAGCGGCGGGGCGGATCATCGAGGGTGATTTCCTGAGGATGAACCTCGCCTGCTTCTTTCCTCCGGAGACGCCCTCCGACAGAGCGGACAGGGCAGCCCGCGGCGCAGACAGATCAGAGGGCGGGGCGGAGGAAAGGAAACAGGGGTGTGACACACCTGCCCGCAGGAGTCGTGACACGCAGAGCCGCGCCACAGGCACATTCGCCGTCATCGGCAACTTCCCCTACAACATATCCTCGCAGATTTTCTTCCGCATCATCGACCACAAGGACAGCGTCCCGCAGGTGGTCTGTATGATTCAGAAGGAGGTGGCGGAGCGCATCGCGGAGCAGCCCGGCAGCAAGACCTACGGCATCCTCTCGGTGCTTCTTCAGGCGTGGTACGAAATCGAATACCTCTTCACCGTGGGCGAGGGCGCGTTCAATCCGCCGCCGAAGGTCAAGTCCGCCGTAATCCGCCTCCGCCGTAACTCAAGGATTGAGCTCGGCTGCGACGAAAAACTCTTCAAGACCGTCGTCAAGACCGCGTTCAACCAGCGCCGCAAGACCCTGCGCAACAGTCTCAAACCGCTCGTCGCCGACAAGGCGGGCCGTGAGGACTGGTCTCCGGAAAAGACCGCGGACTTTCTCTCAGCACCGGTCTTCGAACTCCGCCCCGAGAGGCTGGGAGTCGAGGATTTCGTCGCCCTGACCAATCTGCTGGCGCTCTGAACGAAGATGCCGAAATCCCCTGAAATCGCAAAATATTATAATTTATTTCAAATGGCAAAAATGAGAACCGTGCGGAAAGTCGCTTCTTGTTGACTTCCCGCACGGTTTTCCGTGTCGTG
>CAVIXF010000035.1:1441-12948 GCA_963646585.1 Candidatus Gastranaerophilales bacterium HUM_1
AAAAAAATCGGCTTTCCGCACGACTGTCGGGAAGAAACTCTGCGGGAAATCACTTTTTCGACTTCCGCAGAGGCTGAAACGACAACCGTGCGGAAAGTCGCTTCTTGTTGACTTCCCGCACGGTTTTCCGTGTCGTGATTCCGGGTCAGATGACCTTCGCGGCGAGTTTTTCCGCGAGAGTGAGGAACGCCACCGAGTCGGGGCTCGTGCCGAGGGCTGCCGGAGCGCCGTTGTCTCCGTCTTCGCGTATGCTCTGGACGAGCGGAATCTGACCGAGAAGCTCGATGCCGTATTTCTCCGCCATCGCCTTGCCGCCGTCCTTTCCGAAGATGTAGTACCTGTTCTGCGGAAGTTCCGCCGGGGTGAACCAGGACATATTCTCGACAAGGCCGAAAATCGGCTTGTTTATGCTCTCGTTGCGGAACATATTCACGCCTTTCTCGACATCCGCGAGAGCCACAGCCTGAGGAGTGCTGACAATCACCGCGCCGTCCATCGGAATGTCGTGGACGAGGCTGATGTGGATATCGCCAGTTCCCGGCGGCATATCGATGAGCAGGAAGTCAAGCTCGCCCCAGCGCACCTGAAGAATCATCTGCTTGAGCGCGTTGCAGGCCATCGGCCCGCGCCAGATCAGAGCCTGCTCCGGGCTTGCGAAATAGCCTATGGACATCCACTTCACGCCGTATTTCTCTATCGGCATAATCACGTCCTTCGGCTCGTCGCCCGGTTCGTCGCCCGGAATCTGGAACGAGCCCGGAACCTCCCCCTCCGTGCCCGTCATCTTCGGGACTGACGGCCCGTAGACATCCGCGTCCGCGAGGCCGACCTTGTAACCGAGGCGTGCGAGGGCGACCGCGAGATTGACCGCCACGGTGGATTTGCCCACCCCGCCCTTGCCGGAGGCCACGCCGATGATGTGTTTCACGTTTGCAAGCTCCTCAAGACCGAGGTCAAGCCCCGGCTTCTTCTTCGGCTTCAGCTCGTCCTTGATGACGGTCAGCACCTCCGCCTCCGAACCTTTCGGGCAGTGGCGCACAATCGCCGCCTTGGTGCTGCCGATGAGGTACTCCGCGAGCGGGTCGCGGTGACGGCTGAACCCGAGGGTGACGCTCACCCGCACAGCACCGTCCTCCGTCAGCGGCTCCACGGAGACTTTCTCCACCATCCCGAGCTCCACGACGTTCCTGTCTCCCTTGGCCGGGTGCTGCACCTCCTTGAGATATTCAAGTATTTCCTTTTCGCCAATCATATAAGTATGTTCTTCGCGTCCATTTGAAAAAATGACTTTTGCCACCTTTTATCCACTTTAGAAGTGCCTGTGAGACATATATTTTTTCAAAAGTTGACTTTTTCAAGTGGACTCTTCTTTTGTTTCAATAAATATCTGAACCAAACCCGCTGCGGTAAAATTGCATAAATGGTGCGGTTGCAAGGCGCACGAACGGATCAAACCGGAGCAACCTTGCGGTTGTGAGGATTTGATTTGTGAGCGCAACGAAGCAAGCGTGCCGTTTATGCGGTTTTATGCGGTTTTACCTTATGTCCATTTCGTCAAGAAGATACCCCGCCCCGCCGAACTTGTCGAGTACGAACAGTACATAGCGGATGTCTACATTGATGCACCTCTGGAGGTTCGGCTCGAACATTATGTCCGAACTCATCGACTCCCAGTTGCCGTCGAAGGCGAGGCCTATGAGCTCTCCATTCGCGTTGAGGACAGGAGAGCCGGAGTTGCCGCCGGTGATGTCGTTGTTGCTCAGGAAGCAGGCCGGCATACGCCCGTCCTTCATCGCATACGGGCCGAAGTACTTCTCAAGATAGAGTTTCTTCAGCTTCTCCGGGACTACGAACTCCCAGTTGTCCGGGTCTTCTTTCTCCATCACGCCGGCGAGCGTCGTATAGTAATCGTATTCAACGGCGTCGGCGGGAGAGTAGCCCATCACATTGCCGTAGGTCAGCCTCATCGTGAAGTTCGCGTCCGGGTAGGACGGCTGTCCAGCCTTCCATTCGAGCAGCCCGGCGGTATAGGTCTTCTTGCCTGCGGCTTTCTCAGTCCGGAAATCGGCGATGTTCCTGTTGTTGTCGAAATATCTCATCGCGAACTCCTGATAGAGCCTGATTGCAGGGTCCTCACGGATGGCGGACAGGCCGTTCTCCGTCTCAACCGCCGTTTTCAGAGCCTCGGAGGCCTTCTCTTCGGAAGTAAACACGCTGCGGGAGAACAGTGTGTCGATATATGCCTGCAACGTGGCCTCGTTGAAATCCGGAATGATCCAGTTGCCGCTGTCCGTATTCTTGTGGTAGAAGCGGAGAAGAGCCTCGGTGATTTTCCGGTCGGTAGGGAGCGAGTAGTCCTTGTAGAATCCGTAGAGTTCGTCCAGCGCCGCGCCGAGGGCGAGAGTGCTGTCGGATGTCTCCTTCATCGTCGAGAGATATGCGGCGAAAGCCGACGCCGCGCCCTCGCTGATTTCGCAGCGGTAGACGGTCTCCAAAAGCAGCGTCGAGAACAGGCTCGCCTCGCTCGCCCCGTTCACTGCGGCTGCGATTTCGTCAAGCGCGTCGCCATATTTTTCCATACGCACCGCGTCCGCTCCGACCCATTCGCGGAAGGCCTGCTCGTCCGCCTCCGTCCTTTCGATGACGTTCAGCTTGTCGAAGGCCAGCTTCATCCCCATCCATTTCTTCCATCCGTTTGAAGAGCCGGAGTATTTGCTCGCATACTGAATCTTCACTTTCGGGTCGGCGAGCATATCCTCCATCATAAGGTCCTGACGCAGAGTCCTCGCCGCGATGCGTATGTCGTTCTCCGCGAGCATCTCCTTGAGTTCCGCCGAGGTGGCGAAGCGGTTAGTGCGTCCCGGATAGCCCAAAATCATCGTGAAGTCGCCTTCCTTCACGCCTTTCAGCGAGATTTTCAGATGATTCTTCGGGCGGAGGGGCACATTGGCGGCGCTGTAGTCCGCAGGCTCGTTGTCGGCCCCGGCATAGACCCGGAACATCGAGAAATCGCAGGTGTGACGCGGCCACATCCAGTTGTCAGTGTCCGCTCCGAACTTCCCCACCGAGGATGGCGGCGCTCCGACGAAACGGACGTCGCGGTAAATCTTGTATGTAATGAGATAGAAAAGATTCTCGTTGTAGTAGGACACCACCTCGGAGCTGCAGTTCGTGTGCTCCTCGTCCGCCGCCTTTGCAAGCTCCGCTTTCTTCGCCTTAATAGCCTTTGCCACAAGCTCTTCCGCGTTCGCGCTGTCCCTGTATTCCGCACGGGCCTCGGCTTCGGCGGCGTTCACGACGTCCGTCACATCCGTCACCGCTTCAAGAAACGTCACCGTAAGTCCGTCACAGGGGAGCTCCTCGCTGCGGTTCATCGCCCAGAACCCATCCTGGAGGTAGTTGTGCTCCACGCTGCTGAGCGCCTGGATGTGGGAATATCCGCAGTGGTGGTTCGTCACGAGCAGCCCCTCGTCGGAGATTATCTCCCCTGTGCAGCCGCCGCCGAACTGCACGACCGCGTCTTTCAGCGAAATCCCGTCGGCGTTGTAAATCTGTTTCGGCGAAAGCTTGCAGCCGTGTTTCTTCAAGTCCTTCGCATTCATCTTCTGGAGCAGCGGCAGCAGCCACATACCCTCGTCCGCCGTCGCCGTGAGGGCGGACCCAGTCAGAACGGCCAGAGCCGCAAGTGTGCAAATGAATATTCTCTTCATTATGTCAGTATGTTATAAGTTATACTATAGTTGTGAGGATTTCATCGAGACATCCAACGAAGCAGACCGCCTTTTCTTCGCCCCGTCATCAGAATAATGTTGTTTCCAACTCTTTGACGTGAAACGACTTTCGATGATATGGCGTATATCCGTATTTCCGTATCGCCTCGATGTGCTCGTGTGTCGGATATCCCATATTCCTGTCCCATCCGTACCGGGGATATTCCTTCGCAATCCGCCGCATATATTCGTCCCTCCAGGTCTTGGCGAGGACCGAAGCCGCCGCAATCGACGCGAAACGCCCGTCCCCTCCGACGAAAGTCCTCCATCCGATATCTTTCCACAAAGGGATATGTTCCTTCAGAGCCCCTCCTTCAAACGGAGTTTCGAGCGCGGCCTCGGGCAGACGGTCGAGGGGACGGAATCTGTTCCCGTCAACGATCAGGGCTTCGGGCTTATGGCTCAGGCGCACGGTCGCCCGCCACATCCCGACAATGGACGCGTTGAGTATGTTGATTCTGTCGATCTCCTCCGCGCTGACGCATTCCACCGCCCAGGCGACGGCCTCCCTTTCGATTATCGGACGCAGTTCGTCGCGCTCCTTCTCGCTCATCTGTTTGGAGTCGTTCAGCAGCGGATGGCGGAAATCCGGGGGCAGAATCACCGACGCGGCGAAGACAGGCCCGGCGAGCGGACCTCTCCCCGCCTCGTCGCAGCCGGCCTCGATCACCCCTTCGTCAGCCCTTACGGGCAGAAACAGAGGCTCTGAACGCCCGTCCGCCGATTTTCTTCTTGTCACAATCTCTTTCATCCTTTTCGCCGTCCGATTCCTTTTCCGATGGTTTCTCGGAATCGGGCGCAAAGATAAGAAAAAAGACTGTCAAAACGGCGAGGCGCCCCCTCTGTCAGTCAAGCCCCTTGAGCCGCTGCATCACCTTCATTATGCTTTCGAGATGCGAGATGTCCCTCTCCTTGCTTGCGACCAGCGCTTTCAGACCCTGATTCTCCCTCCGGAGCGTCTGCAGCCTGTTCTCGTACTCCTCCCGCATCATCCCGAGCCGTCCGCCGCCGGATTCCCCCGAGTTCTCCCCGTAGGGGGCGGGTTCGTCCCGCAGGGATGTCCCCGCGAATGCCGCCTTCCCCACGAAAAGCTCCTCCGGGCTTAGTTCCAGCACTTTGGCGATGATTTCGGAAGACGGGTGGATGAGGTGCGTGCTGCCGCTCTCGATGCTCCTGTAGCTCGTCACCGAGACTCCGATCAGATCCGCCATCTCCTCCTGCGTGATTCCCTTGGCTTTTCTGCGGCGGAATATGTTTTCTTTGATAGATCTGTTGTCCATAGGGGCTTCAGTCAGTGTTATTTTATGCACCGCAAATGTACGTCATAAAACAGCACGGAAACAGCAAGCAAAACTTGTTGTTCACAAGCAAAACTTGCTGTTTCCGAAAAAACTCCGCCTAAAAAGGCCTTCACATATTACAGCAGCTCCCAGGCGAGAGCGGAGGCGCCGAGGATGGCGGCGTCGGATTCCTTGAGGGAGGAATAGACTAGTTTCACCTTGTCCTTCCAGATGCTGAGCACGTTGCCGTTCATCGCTTCGAGGATAGGCTCCGTGAGGAACTCCTTGCTGCGTGCCAGACCGCCGAAGAGGACGATGGCCTCCGGGGCGCTGAACGCGATGAAGTCGGCGAAAGCGTTGCCGAGCATACGGCCGGTGAAGTCGAAGACGCGGAGCGCGAGAGCGTCGCCCTCCTTCGCCGCGTCATAGACGTCCTTTGAAGTGATTTCCGCCAGATTACGCAGGAGCGACGGCTCGTCCGTGTTGTCAAGCCACTCGCGTGCGGTGCGTGCGACTCCGATGGCGGAGCAGTAGGCCTCAAGGCAGCCCGTCCTTCCGCAGCCGCAGAGACGGCCGTTGTTGCGCACCATACGCACGTGGCCGAGCTCGCCGGCGAAACCGTCGTGGCCGTAGACGACCTCGCCGTTGATGACGATGCCGCTGCCCACTCCCGTGCCGAGGGTGATCATAATGAAGTTCTTCATACCTCTTGCCGCCCCGTAGGTCATCTCGCCCACGGCCGCCGCGTTCGCGTCATTGGTGAGGGCGACAGGAATGCCCCCCATCCGCTCCTTGAGCATCTCCGCCACAGGAACGGCCCTGTTCTTCGCCCATACGACGTTCGGGGCGAACTCCACCATTCCGCTGTAATAGTTGCCGTTAGGCGCACCCATTCCGATTCCGCGCACCTGCCCTTCGACGCCGGCTTCCGCGATCACCTTCCTGACGGCGGCCGCCACCTCGTCGAGATAAGGCTCGGCGTCCTCGAAATTGTCGGAGCGTATGACCGTCTGCGCGAGAACCTGTCCGCGTGCGTCCACCACGCCTATCTTGGTGGTCTGGCCTCCGACATCGATGCCGACCACATACTGTTTGTCAATTGACTGTGAGCTATTTTCCATTGTGTTATCAGTCTTTGAAGCCGTCTTTTGTTCGTCTTTTGGGTCTATATCCATCGCAAATCCGCATCAACTTATTTTTAATGCTTGACGGCTTCCGTTAATATTATTTCGCAGACTTCGGCTTCGAGAGGAAGAGGGCGAACAGAAGCATATAGGCGACTCCCGCGACTACGACCCAGTAGCCGGAAATTATCGAAGTCGCGTCGGCGACCGCGCCCTGGATGAGCGGGAGAATGCCGCCGCCGCAGACGAGCATCATAAACACGCCGGAAGCCAGAGAGGTGTATTTTCCGAGACCCTCCACAGAGAGGTTGAAGATCGCGCCCCACATAATCGAGGTGCAGAGACCGCAGAGGATGAAGAACACCACGTTGAGCGGAATGTCAGCGAGGGCGAACTTGAGATCCGAGGTCACGGATGGGAACTTCACGATGGTTGACGGGAGGAACATACCCAGAAGCAGAAGAACTATGGCGAGGGACGTCGTCGCGACCATCATAGTGCGGCTTGAGACCTTGGCTCCGACAACGCCTCCGATGAGACGGCCGCAGAGCATCAGCAGCCAGTAGATTCCGACCACCGCGCCAGCCACGGACGCGGCCACTCCGACACCCGGAGAGGTCAGGTAGAGGTTCACGAAGTTAGGAATGCCGACCTCGACTCCGACATAGACGAAGATCGCGATGATTCCGCAGACGAAGTGACGGTGTGAGAAAAGATGCGCGAGAGAAGCCGTCATATTCTCCTCCTTCTCTGTCTTCCCAGCCGCAGCCGCCTCAAGGTCAGGCTCCGGGATGTGTGAGAAGATGAGGATTATGAACGCGAGCGCGAAAACGCCCATAGCGATGAACAGCGCCGGATTCGCGTCGGAAATCTTGGCCTTCGCCGCGTCACCGATGAGGTAGCCGACAAGCACGGGAACGATGGTGGCGCAGAGCGAGTTGAATGAGCCTCCGAGCTGGATGAGCTGGTTGCCCTTGTTTCCACCGCCCGCAAGGGTGTTGAGCATAGGGTTCACCACCGTGTTGAGCATACACATAGAGAATCCGGAAACGAACGCTCCGGTGAGGTACACTCCGAAACTCCCCACCTCACCCGAAAGCCAGGAGAGAGCCACTCCGATGAAACCCACCGTGACTGCGGCGAGGGCGGTGAACTTGTAGCCTTTCTTCTTGAGGATTATGCCCGCAGGCAGGCCGAGGAAGGCATAGGCGATGAAGTTGGCCGCATTTCCGAGCTGCGACATAAAGTTTGATGCGCCGAACTGGGCTTTCACGATGACGCCCATCGGGTTCTGAAGACCCGTCACGAAAGATATCATTCCGAAGAGGAAGAACATAATCGCGATGGCGAACACATTACCGTTTTTCTTACTCATTTGATTATTAATTTTTTGATTATTAATTTATATAACATTTACTGGTTATAAGGGGATGAAGAAAAGGATGGGATGCAAGGCTCTCATTGAAGACAAATACCGCGCGGCCTTATGGTCGTGAGGATTTTGTCAAGATGAGGAACGCAGCAGACCGCCTCTTATTCGCCCCGTCAAAGCGAAGCCATATTTCGGTCGTTGATGATATTCTTGCCTTCGGCCGTATAGGCGAACTTCATCCTGTCCGCATAAGCCTGCTCCACCTTTCCGCGCACGATCTTCATCGTCGAATTGACCAGATGGTTCTGCTCCGTGAACGGCTCAGGAAGCACGCAGACGGCGGTCGGAAGCCACCTCTCCGGGAAAAGTCCGGCGAACTCGCCGCCCTCCCTGTACTGGTCGACCTCGGACTGGATCTTCTCAAGCTGCATCCTCTTGCCGGCCTCCGAATCGACCTCGACCTCCGGGTGCTCTTTCTTCATATACTCCTTGAGAGCCTCCTTGTTCGGAACCATCAGCAGAATCACATAAGGATCCTGATTGTCGTGGAGAACGACCTGGGAGATGTATTTGGAATTGCTTACGAAAGCCTCCTCGATGCCCTCCGGAGAGTATTTCTCGCCGTCGGAACTAATCAGGAGGGACTTGAAGCGTCCGGTCACATAGAGATAGGTCTCGTCAAGCATATATCCCATATCCCCCGTATGCAGCCACCCGTCGACGACGGTCTCCGCAGTGGATTTCGGATTCTTCCAGTAGCCGGCCATCACGTTCTCGCCCTTTATGACGATTTCTCCTTTCTCCCCGTAAGGGAGAGCCTTGCCCTCGCCGTCGCAGATCTTGATCTCCATCGGACGCACGATCATTCCGGAAGAGCCGAGAATGTGGTGGTCCTTCGAGTTCGCGGAGATGATAGGGGTCGCCTCGGAAAGTCCGTAGCCCTGATAAATCGGAACACCTATGGCGTAGTAGTACTTCTGGAGGTCTATGCCCAGAAGCGCGCCGCCGCCGACGAAGAATCGCATCCTGTCGCCGAAAGCGGACTGCCGTATGCTCTTGAAGAGAATCTTGTCGAAGAGTTTCACGAGAGGCAGCCTCCAGAAGTCCTTGCCGCCCTTGTTCCAGCCCTCCTTGTTGTAGGCTATGGCGTTGCGCACCGCGAACTCGTACATTTTCTGCACCTTCGGGCCTTTCGCCTTAACGCCGGACTCGATGGCCTTCTTGAAGTTCTTGGAAAGCGCCGGAACGGAGAGCATCACCGCCGGACGGGTCTCCTTGATGGCGATCGGGATGTTCCTGAGCGACTCCATAGGGGTGCGTCCCTGAGGCACCGTGGCGATTGACGCGCCGAACGACATCATCGTGTAGAATCCCGCCACGTGCGCGAAACAGTGGTCGAGCGGGAGTATGATGAGCATCACGTCGTCCTCGTTCACGCCTATGACGGAATGCGCCTGCTCCACGTTCGCGGTGTAGTTGCGGTGGGTCAGGAGGATTCCCTTAGGGTCGGCGGTGGTGCCGGAAGTGTAGCTGATGTTGGCGTAGTCGTCCGGGCCGACGGATTTGTAGCGGTTCACGAACTCTTCCGGCGAAACGGCGAGAAAATCGTCGCCCATCTTCTGTATCTCGGTGATGCACATCTCCTTCTCTCCGTATTCCGGAAGCGGGTCGAACACGATCACCTTCTCCACGGCCTCGCAGTCGGCGAGTATCTTGCGGATCTTAGGGAGCTGCGCCGCCGAGGTCACGATGTACTTCGCGTCAGAATGCTTTATCCTGAAAATCAGGTCGTTGCTCTCCTCAAGCTTGATTGAGAGAGGGACGTTCACCGCCCCGGCGTAGAGAATGCCCAGCTCCGCGATCGGCCAGAGGTTGCGCCCTTCGGAAAGCAGCGCCACCTTGTCGCCCTTCTCCAGCCCGAGCTTCATCAGCCCCGCGCCGATGCGGTAGGCCTCCTTGCGCGTCTGCTCGAACGAAGTCTTCGTCCACACGCCGTCCACTTTCTCGTGGAGGAAGGTGTTCGTCGCATAACGGCGCGTGTATTTCTCTACGAAATCAATGATGGTCAGTCTTTTATCCATATCTTGCATTATTTGAAAAGGCCGAAAAGCTCGGCGTCTATCTTGTCACAAATCTCACGGAAGTCGTCCGGATTGCTCTCGAACTTCAGGCGGTCGACATCGAGAATCAGCAGACGGCTTTCATATCCCCGGATCCAGTTCTCGTATCTCTCGTTCAGACCGGTTATATAGTCGATCCGAATGCTCTTTTCGTACTCACGCCCCCTCTTCTGAATCTGGTTCACGAGGTTGGGGATGGACGAACGCAGATATATAAGCAGGTCGGGCGGGTTCACGAGCGACATCATAAGGTCGAAGAGGTCGGAGTAGTTCTCGAAGTCCCTCGTCGTCATCAGACCCATCCCGTGCAGGTTCGGAGCGAAGATTCTCGCGTCCTCGTAGATTGTCCTGTCCTGGATTATGACGTCGGTGCTCTTGGAGATTTCGACGACGTCCTTGAACCGTTTGTTAAGGAAATATATCTGCAAATTGAATGACCATCTTTCCATATCCTCATAGAAATCAGCAAGATATGGATTATAGTCAACGGATTCGTATCTCGGCGTCCATTTGTACTGGGTGGCCAGCATCCTCGTGAGGGTGGTTTTTCCGCTGCCGATGTTCCCGGCGATGGCTATGTGCATATTTTCTGTTTTTAGCGTTTTTCGCAAATTCCGCTCAGTAAGCTTAATATCCCCAACGGATTGGAACCACCTTGCAATGAATTTGACAAATATATCCGGGCAAAGTTAAGAATTTGTTTCGTATTTTTGCGGAGGAAAGAGAAAAATCATCCGTTCACGCAAGGAGACAACAAAAATGATTAAAGTCAAGAAATTCAGTTTCAACAGTTTCGAGGAGCACTGCCACCTCGTGTGGGTCGACGGATGCGGAAAGGCCTGCGCGGTGATAGACCCGGGTTTCGACGGCGAAGAGGAATATGACGCACTGAAAAAGGCCGTCACGGAAAACCGCCTCAGTCCGGCCGCCGCGCTTCTGACCCACTCCCATCCGGACCACGTCTACGGGGTTCACAGACTGTGCGAAGAATTCGACATACCAGTCTATATGAACGAGGGCGAAGAACTTACGCTTCGGGCGCTCCCGGCGATGTGCCGAAATATGGGGCACGCGGACGTGGAGGATTTCTCCGCAAGAGTGAGACGGATTGAGGACGGGGACAGGATTTTCATCACGGAAGGCGGGACGGGAAGCGGACTGGAGTTCAAGGCGCTGCTGACCCCGGGACATTCGGCCGGCGGAGTCTGCTACCTATGCAGGGAGTTCAGACACAAGGACGGCCGGAAGGAATCTCTGTCCTCGTCCCCGGCTTCAGAAACCACGGCGGCCGCAGAAAAAGAGAATCCCCGGGTGACAATAGTTTCAGGGGATTCCAAGACCGGCGAAGCCGAGGACAAGTGGAAGATCCTCTTCAGCGGGGACACGCTCTTCGCCGGCTGCATAGGCCGCAGCGACCTCCCCGGCGGCGACTACACCGCCCTGATGCAGAGCATCTTCACCAGACTTCTCCCGCTCGAGGGCGACATCGACGTCCTCCCCGGCCACGGCCCGTCCACGACCATAGCCGACGAACGCACGAAAAACCCGTTCCTCCAACCGTTCAACGAGCCTTGCGAGGACTAATGACATCATATTATGACCTGAGGGGGCTATGATTTTGTTAAACAGACTTTATAGACAACAGATGATTTTATAAAGAATATTTAACAAAATTTGGGAAATCCCACGGATTGAACGGGACGGCGTGACAATCAATGTCGTCCCCGTCTGGAAGTGGCTGCTTTAAAGAAGCTCGCGAGGAGTTTCCGGCATCGGAATCGTTGCGCCTCCGACAATTATGTGTATATTTGCGGAGTTGGGGAGGTTCACCAAGAGCGAGG
>CAVIXF010000036.1:0-1604 GCA_963646585.1 Candidatus Gastranaerophilales bacterium HUM_1
CAATATGGTGTTCAGATGCCTCAAGCGCATAATTCCGGCGGTACTCGCGATTGCCGGACTGATTCCGGCGGACTCCTGCGTCAAGGATGAGGTCTGGAACGTGAGGGCGCACGTGATGATGACTTTCGGATTCAACAACCTCAGCGGGGAGCTTGCGAAGGACGTGAAGGATCTCGAAGAAGGCTTCATCCCAGGGGACGCGGCCGGCGAAAATCTGCTTTTCGTGTTCAGCCACAACACTTCCGGAGGATACGGGACGAAGACCTCGCCGACGCTGTACAGGCTCTACCGGAAATGGAGCGGGGAGATTGTCAAGGAGGAGCTGCTGAAGCTCGATGCGGGAAGCATCCCGAGCACGAAAGAGAACATCGCGTTGGTGCTCAATTACATAAAGGAGAAGTACGAACCGCGCTCCTGCGGAGTGCTGATGTCCTCCCACGGCACCGGATGGACTCCCCCGGGCTACTGCACAAGCCCGCAGAGCTACGAGAGCTCCTCATCTTCCGGAGAGTCCGATGACGATGCATACCAGTGGTCGGCCGAAAGACGGCGGATCTCCCTTGAGACAGGACTCCCGCTCTCCGGCATCGCGCCCTACAGCCCCGTGGAAGGCGAGCCGCAGGTCAGGAGCTTCGGAGTCACCGTGACGGACGACAAGGGGAAGACCTCCTACGAAACCGACATCCGCGAGCTTGCGGAAGGAATCCCCTACAAGCTTGACTATCTGATTTTTGACGGCTGCTTTATGGGCGGGGCGGAGGTCGCCTGGGAACTCCGGGACAAATGCCGAATGCTCGTCTCGTCACAGACGGAGATTCTTTCGGACGGGATGGACTACACCACTATGATACGCCACCTTCTGGGGTCGGACAACGCCGACCTCGTCTCCGTCAGTAGGGATTTCTTCGAGCATTATGACTCCAAGAGCGGGGTCTACCGGTCGGCGACGATCTCGCTTGTGGACTGCTCGGCTCTGGACGGGCTCGCGGAGGCGTGCAGGACGATTTTCTCCGCCCGCGACATCAATATGCAGACCTGCAAGGCGGAAGTTCTCCAGCAGTATTTCCGCAGCCAGTACAAGAACATACACGGCTGGTTCTATGACCTAAGGAGCATAGCGGAGGCGGCCGGAGCGACGGAGAAGGAGCTTTCCGCGCTTGACGCCGCGCTCGGAAGATGCATAGTCTACAATGACGCCACCCCGATGTTTATGAGCAATTTCGAACTCCGCAGCTGTTGCGGTCTGAGTATGTATCTGCCCTATCCGGAGCGCAGCTACCTCAACAACTACTACAAAAGCCTTTCCTGGAACGAGGCCACGGGACTCGTCAAATAACCGGGACAAACGCCTTATGGTAGCGAGGAGCGGACGGGGCGGAGAGACTGAGCGATTTTTTATATGAGCGAAGGCCTCCGGCCTCGTCCGCCTTGCCAGACTTTGATTCCCTGTTGCCAGATATAAAAAAAAACAGTACCTTTGCAGCCCCATAAAAAGTCAGAGGACTTTTTGGTGCAATGGGGTTCCGCCCTCCTCGCAAGGGGAGGCGGAACTTCATAAAAAGATGCAGCGCAAGGCGCACGATGCGGATGAACCGCAGCAACCT
>CAVIXF010000036.1:1614-12870 GCA_963646585.1 Candidatus Gastranaerophilales bacterium HUM_1
TTTAGGAAGTTCCGCCACGGGACTGAGTAACAAATTTTAATAAAAAAAACAATGAAACACATTGAACTCAAAGGTCAGCTTCGTGAAGCGACCGGCAAGAAGGCCATCAAGGCTCTCCGCAAGGAAGGACTCGTACCTTGCAACATCTACGGACTCGGAATGGAGAACATCCACTTCTCGGTTGACGCGAAGGCTCTCAAGCCGATCACCCACACTCCGAACTCATACATCATCGACCTCGAACTGAGCAACGGCCAGAAAATCAACGCGGTGCTCCACGAGCTCCAGTGGCATCCGGTGGACGACATCTGCCTCCACGTGGACTTCCTCGCGGTGAACGACACCAAGCCTGTGGTCATCGACGTTCCGGTCGTAGTTACGGGACACGCCGAAGGCGTGAAGGCCGGCGGAAAGCTCCTCGTCTCCACCCGCAAGCTCAAAGTCAGCGCTATGCTCAACGAACTTCCTGACACTCTTGAGGTTGACTGCACGCCTCTCCAGATCGGCAAGCAGATTGTCGCAGGCGACCTCCACTACGAGGGCGTGACCATCGTCTCACCTAAGGCCACGATCATCTGCTCAGTCCGTCCTACCCGTGCATCCGCACAGGCCGCCCAGGCTGAATAATCAGGAAAGGTCTGAAATATGAACTGTCTTGTCGTCGGGCTGGGGAACATAGGTTCCGAATATGAAAACACCCGTCACAATATGGGATTTATAGTGTTGGATGCCTTCGCGAAGGCATCCAACGCCGTTTTTCACACCGAACGCTACGGAGATGTCGCGGAAGTTCCGTTCAAGGGGCACAAGTTCATCCTCTTGAAGCCGTCCACATATATGAACCTCAGCGGGAAGGCGGTGAGATACTGGATGCAGGAGAAGAAGATTCCGATCGGGAACGTCATCGTCATCTGCGACGACCTCAACCTGCCGTTCGGCTCAATAAGGATGCGCAAGAACGGCAGCGACGGCGGCCACAACGGTCTGAAGAACATCGCCGAACTTCTCGGAAGCCAGGAATACGCCCGGATACGCCTCGGAATCGGCAACGACTTCAGCCGGGGACATCAGGTGGATTTCGTGCTCGAGAAACTGAGCGGAGAGGAGCTCGGGATGATGGAGGCGATAAGCGAGAAGGTCATCGCAGGGGTCAGGATGTTCGCCTCGGCCGGGGTCGACAGGGCGATGAACTCGACGAACTGCAAAGTCGCCGCGCCGCCGTCAGCGGTATATGCGCCGCAGCACGCCAATGAACAGACGGCGGACGACGCGGGTCCGCGGCCACAGGGCTGAGCACAGCCTCCAGGAAAATGAATCACAGCCCCATTCCCTTCCGGACGGGGCTATTCTTTTTTCCAGAACCGCCAGGACGTCATCCTCGGAAGCCCATTCGCGCCCGGCCGGGTTGCCGTCTCCGCGAAAGATGAACACCGGCTCTCCCGGCGCGTTCATCCGGGCGGTCTCCCTTTCCGTCAGGATCTTTCCGTCCGCCTGTCGGAATCCCCGGCCGACGCAGCGGTGCAGGACATAATGCGAATTGTAGCGGAACAGGGCGACGTCGCCTTTCGCGAGCGGGGCGGACGGGTCATATTTCCGGAGCAGGGCGGAATCCTTCTCGCTGCGGAAAAAAGGGAACATACTGAAGCCCTTCACCTTCAGCAGCACGGGGCTTCCGGTCTCCAGTTCGTCGGCGACCACCTCGAAGAATATGTCATTGGGGATTTTCAACGTCGCCATAGGCAGAATCCAGAATACGGTTTGCGAATTTCATTATTTTTGTGTAATTATGCAAGATTTTTCGACGGAGAGATGCCGAAATCAAGAAACCGGAAAGAATAAATTGCCTCAGATTTGTCGATTATTTTTGAGTATAGATTTCTTTCTGGAGATGGAGTGTACCGGGCGTACACGACTGATGAGAAGAGAGGGATATGAAAAATATGATGAAAATATTTCCGTACCATATAAAGAGAACATTGCAGTACTCGCTGCTGACGGCGGTGATTCTGCTCCTGAGCATTCCGGCGGCCGCCGCGCCGGCGAAGAACCTGAAAGTGCCGTTCCTCCAGCCGGACGGGACGAGTTTCACCGGCCGCATCCGGGGGGACGAATTTGCGCGCCTCAAGATGACGGACGGCGGCGAGGCGATAGTCCAGGACGCTGACGGATGGTGGTGCTACGCCGTTTTCGACTCGGAGGGGAACAGCCGCTGCAGCGGTGTCAGAGTGGGTTCCCCGGATGCGGACGCGGGCATCATCGCAGCAAGCCGGAACATCCCTTACGAAATTCTGTTCCGCAGAGCCTCGGAAAACCGGGCGGCCGGCGCGGTTCTCGCGGACGGGGACGAGACCCCGATGAAACGCCTGCTCAAGAAGGCGGCGCAGACCAGGGCGGACGGCTCCGGAACCGTTCAGAAGCACGGAATCGTCATCCTCGCGGAGTTCAGCGACGTCCCGTTCAGATACTCAAGAGACTACTTCGTCAATCTGCTCTGCCAGGAGGGGTATTCCCTCAACGGAGCCACCGGATGCGCGAAGGACTATTTCCGCGCCCAGTTCGGGGATGCCGTGGAGTTCAGCTTCGACGTGTCGGAAACAGTCACTCTTTCAAAGAACAGGGCGTATTACGGGGGCAACGATGACAACAGGCAGGACGTCAACGCCGTGGAGATGATAGTCGAGGCCTGCGAACTCGCCGCCGGGAAAGGCATTGACTTTTCAATATACGATGACGACGATGACGGTGTCGTGGACAATGTCTTCGTATTCTTCTCCGGAGGGGACGAGGCGGAGGGCGCCGGCGACGACTGCATCTGGTCGCACGCCTACTATGTGAAAAGCGGGAGCAAGCAGATAAGCAAGAAACTGAACGGGAAGTACATAGACCGCTACGCCTGCTCGGCCGAACTCAGGAGGGAGATTTCAGGCGGGTCCTACACGAACGATTACCTGCTCACCGGCATCGGGACGTTCTGCCACGAATACACCCACACCTTCGGGCTTCCGGACTTCTACGACACCGACTACGGCAAGAGCGGCGGACAGGCCGAGGCGCTGTGGAGCTGCACCGCGCTGATGGACGGCGGCAACGGGAACAATTCCAGCAACACTCCCCCGTACTACAACGCCCCGGAGAGGGAGCGGCTCGGAATGGGCCGGGAGGCGACGCTGAGCAACGGGAGGCATACTCTCGAACCTGTCCACAAGAACGGGGAATATTTCCGTATGGACACGGACGTGGCCGGGGAATACTACCTCTTCGAATGCCGCGACAATTCAGCGTTCTGGGACAGGTATATAGGCGGAAGCGGACTGCTCGTCTACCACATCGACCGCTCCCCCGTCAACAATGCGGGGAAATCGGACAAATACGTCAAGACATTCACCGCCCTCCAGAGATGGAGCTGGAATGAAGTGAACTGCCGTCCGGACAGGCAGTGCGCCGATCTGGTGGAGGCCGACCGTTCGGTCGTTAAGGAGGCCTACGACAAAGACGGGAACTTCGCTCCGACGGCGGATCTTCTCAAAAGGATATATTTCCCTTACGGGAACCGGGACAGTCTCGACGGGGACAGCGGTTTCACTTTCTGGAGCGGAAAGACAAATCCAGTGAAAATCAGCGACATAACAAGAAACGAGGACGGGAGCGTGTCGTTTGTCGTCAGCGGAGTCGAGACCGTGGGGATCGACCCCGTCATCACGTTCGAGGGGACGGAGCGCAGAGAGGACGGGTCGTTTTATGCGGGGTCTCCGCTGAAATTCGCCGTCTCGGATGTGGAGGGGGCGGACAGCGTGGAATGGACTTTTGACGGGAAGCCGGTAGACGGCGACAAGGAGCTGAAGCCCGCCGGCTCCGGACTGCTCAAGGCGGTGGCCAAATTCGCGGACGGAAAGAGTGTGACGGTATGCAAAAGATTGATTGTCAGATGAAACACAGCTTTTTGAAATATGCGCTCGCCGCAGTCATCGCCGCCGCCTCGGTCTGGGGCTGCGCGAAGGAGCAGCTCTCCCCGCTCGGGGAGGGGCAGTCGCTGAAAGTCGAGGACAGGGAGATTGCGAGGTACGACGACCTCACCTGGCAGGCCGTGCTGTACAGCGACAACACTCTGGTGATGACAAAGGACGACAGGAGCGAGTGGTACAGCGTCTCTTGCGACGAGTATCCATCCACGGTCGGTCAGGAAATCGCCGCCAACCTCAAATGGAAGACTGCGGAGTCGCCTGACGTCAATTCGCGGAACTCACTGAAGCTCAAGGTGCATTCAATCGACCCCGGGACGCGGATGATCTGCCTCTGGGATTCGTCCAACAACGTCGCGCTGCTGGTGATGGACATCAGATGAAGCAGAATACTTGAGAGAAACTTAAGCAGATATATGGAGAACAAGGATTATGGATTCATCCGCGTCGCGGCGGCCGTGCCTGTCGTGAGCCTCGCCGACCCGGCGGAGAACGCGGAGAGGATATGCCGGCTGATTGACAGGGCGGAAGACAGGGCGGTGTCGCTGCTCGCGTTTCCGGAGCTCTGCGTCACCGGCTACAGCTGCGCGGACCTGTTCGGGCAGAATCTTCTGATTGACGCCGCTGAAAAAGCGGTCGCCAGAATCGCCCGGCACACGGAGGGACTCGGGGTCTGCGCTGTCATAGGCGCTCCCGTACGCCTGGACGGCCGCCTGTACAACTGCGCCATAGCCATCCGCGACGGAAAAATCCACGGGGCGGTCCCGAAAATCCATCTCCCGAATTACAACGAGTTCTACGAAAGCCGCTGGTTCACTTCCGGAGCCTCATCTATGGGCGGGGAACGGGAAATCACATACGCCGGCCAGAAGACGGTCTTCGGGACGAACCGCATCTTCAGGATCGGAGGGACGGCGTTCGCCGTGGAAATCTGCGAAGACCTCTGGTCGCCTGTCCCTCCGTCATCCTTCCACAGCGTCGCGGGGGCTCTTATCACCGTAAACCTCTCCGCAAGCAACGAAGTCATCGGCAAGGACGGCTACCGCCGCGAACTCGTCAGCCAGCAGTCCGCGAGGACGCACTCCGGCTATGTCTACTGCTCTGCGGGATACGGGGAGTCCACCCAGGATCTCGTCTATTCCGGAGCCGCGCTCATCTGCGAAGACGGGCACATCCTCGCGGAGAACAGGCGTTTCAGCACGGAGGACTCCCTCGTCGTCGCGGACATCGACTCCTCGAAGCTCGAAACCCTGAGGCAGAAAAGCAGCTCCTTCAACGCATTCGCGCCCGACGGGAAATCCGTCCGGAGCGGCTCATACACCGTCGCCGAACTCGGCGCTGCGGCGAAGACTGACTTCGAAAAGGAACTTCTGCACGGGACAGACCCGCATCCGTTCGTGCCGTCCGCGTCGGGGGACGAACTTGACAGACGCTGCCAGGAAGTGATTGACATCCAGGTGCAGGGGCTTCAGACCCGGCTCGCGCACATAGGCTGCAAAACGGCGGTCATCGGCGTCTCCGGAGGGCTTGACAGCACGCTCGCCCTGCTCGTCACCGTCCTCGCGTTCGACCGGCTGGGCTGGGAACGTTCAAGAATCATAGGGGTGACTATGCCGGGCTACGGAACGACCGGCAGGACGCACGGCAACGCGCTCGGCCTTATGGAGGCTCTCGGAGTGACGGCCCGGGAAATCTCCATCACGGCGGCCTGCGACCGGCATTTCCAGGACATCGGGCACGACAAGGGGGTGCACGACGTCACCTACGAGAACTCGCAGGCCCGCGAGCGCACGCAGATTCTTATGGATCTCGCCAACCAGACCGGCGGAATCGTCATCGGCACGGGCGACCTGTCCGAACTCGCGCTCGGCTGGGCGACCTACAACGGCGACCATATGTCGATGTACGCCGTGAACGCCAGCATCCCGAAGACTCTGGTGAGGCACCTCGTCAGATGGGCTGCGGACAACCGCTTCGAATGCAGGGACATACTGACAGACATCACGGAAACCCCCGTCAGCCCGGAACTTCTTCCATCCGGCAGTGACGGGCGCATTCTTCAGGTTACGGAAGACCTCGTCGGGCCGTATGAGCTGCACGACTTCTTCCTCTACAATTTCTTCCGCTTCGGATTCCCGCCGGAGAAGATTCTCTTCCTCGCGAAGAAGGCATTCGCCGGAGTCTATGACGAGGAGACAATCGAGAAATGGCTCAAAGTCTTCATCCGCCGCTTCTTCTCTCAGCAGTTCAAACGATCCTGCCTTCCGGACAGCCCGAAGGTCGGCAGCGTCACCCTCTCCCCGCGAGGCGACTGGAGAATGCCGTCGGACGCATCTGACAGGCTGTTCTCCGGGTCAGTCCGCTGACTGTCCGGTCACCGTCCCTGACTCCGCTCCCTGACTCCGTCAGTCTCATTGATGAGCGAGCGCACCAGCTCCGGCTCGTTCGTGGTGATCTGGTCGACCCCGGCCTCGATGCATCTGCGGATGTACTTCTCCTTGTTCACCGTCCAGACATTGATGCTGTAGCCCCCGGCACGCGCCCCCTCGTTCCATTTCGGGTCGGCGAGGAACGCCTTGTAGTTCATATCTATGCCGTTGACCCCGGCGGCATTCATCTCCTCGAAGCTGCGGTCTTTGTCGAGATACTGCACCGTGAATCCCGGAGCGGCTGCGGCGAGAAGGCTGCACTCGCGCAGGGAGAAGGATATGAACATAACCCTCTCCGGGTCGAAGAACCCTTTCGACTTCAGCTCGGCCACTGAAGCCGCCACGGCCCTGTCCTCCAGATCCTCATTGGCGTGGGGCTTGAGCTCGAAGACGAGCTTCATCTTAGGATAGGCCTTGGCCGCGTCAAGATATTCGGCGAGCGTCGGCACTCTCTCCCCGTTCGGCAGACGGAAACAGTCGAACTCCGAGCGGTTGCAGAAATTAATCTCCTTGCCGTCGATGTGCCCGTCGTGATAGACGAGAAGCTGGCCGTCCGCAGTCATATTCACGTCAAACTCGCTCCCCCAGAAGCCGTGCTCCCCCGCCGCCTTGAGCGAGGCTATCGAGTTGTGGGAGAACCCGCCCTCCTCGCAGTTCCAGTAGCCCCTGTGGGCCACGATTCCTATTTCGTGTTCAGAATTGCAGGAGCAGATTCCGCACGCGGCGGCGATCATCAGTAAAAGTGTCCTTTTCATATCCTAAAGTTTTTATTGTTTCCGACGGGAAACGGGTACAAATATAGACAATCGCCTCAAATTATCGCCATTTATCACTATATTTGTCCTCATTCGGACTCATAACACATTCATTGACATATTCATTAACACATAAAACAATCACAATGAATCATTTACAGAATTTGGGCACGGTCCTTTTCGCAGCCGCGCTTTTCGCGGCGGTCTCCTGCAATGAGGCCAATGACACGGTGACGGTGATTCCGGAACCGGCACAGGTACGGCTTCTCGGAGGCAAGACGCCTGCGGACAGCAAGATAGAGAAGATTACGGATCCGGCTCTCGGGGAGGAGGAGTACGAGATAGTCATCAGGAAAGGCAAGGCGTCGGTGAAGGCGTCCTCGAAAAGAGGCTTTCTCTATGCGGACCAGACGCTCGCGCAGCTCAGGGACAAGGACGGGTTCTGGCCCGACATAAGGATCAAGGACAAGCCGCGTTTCGCCTACAGGGGGATGCACCTCGACTGCAGCCGCCATTTCTTCAGCATCGAGGAGGTGAAGAGATACATCGATATGATGGCGGTGCACAAGATGAACACTTTCCACTGGCATCTGACCGACGATCAGGGCTGGAGGATAGAGAGCAGGAAATATCCGGCTCTGACGAAGGTCGGCGCGTGGAGGAAGGGCGAGAAGCTCAACAGGAAGAAGGAGACCGCGCCGGACAGGGACCGGACAGTCTACGGAGGATGGTACACCCGCGAGCAGCTTAAGGACGTCGTGGAATACGCGGCCTCCAAAGGAATCGACGTCATCCCGGAGGTAGACCTCCCGGGGCATATGCAGGCCGCCGTCGCGTCGTATCCGGACCTGGGCTGCAAGGGGTATCCGAAATGCGAGGTGTTCACTTATACGGGCATATCCCCGGACGTCCTCTGCGCCGGGAACGAGAAGACCTACGAATTTCTCGAAGGGGTGCTCGGCGAGGTGATGGAGATATTCCCTTATAAATATGTCCACATCGGAGGCGACGAGTGCCCGAAGGAGCATTGGAAGAACTGCCCGCGCTGTCAGGCGAAGATCGCGGAGCTCGGGCTCAAGGACGACGAGAACTACACGGCCGAGCATTACCTCCAGAGCTATGTGATGGACCGCATCGAGAAGTTCCTGAACGCGCACGGACGCAGCGTCATCGGCTGGGACGAGATTCTCGACGGCAAGATTTCCGAGAACGCGACGGTGATGTCGTGGAGAGGCAGCGAAGGCGGGCAGAAGGCCGTGGCGATGGGGCACGACGCGATTATGACCCCGAGGACTCACTTCTACTTCGACTACTGCCAGAGCGAGGACAAGGCTTCGGAGCCGGCGGGCATAGGGGGCTACCTCCCTGTAAGTCAGGTCTATTCCTACGAGCCGTTCACTCCCGAGATGACCGAGGAGGAGAAGGGGCGCATACTCGGGGTTCAGGCGAATATGTGGACCGAGTACATCGCCGACAACGCGCATCTGGAGTATATGCTGCTTCCGCGTATGAGCGCGCTCGCGGAGGTTCAGTGGTGCGCACCGGAGAGGCGCGACTACGACCGCTTCCTCAAGGACATCGTCAGGATGCGCGGAATCTACGAAAAGATGGGATTCAACTACGCCAGGCACATCTTCACCGACTCGCCGGAAAAACCGGAGAACGGCGGAAAGTAGCACCCGGGGGGGGCAGGCAGCACATCCCACGGGACTGGCAGGCGGCATCCCGAGGGACAGGCAGCACACGGGACAGTAGCATCCCGAAGGACGGCTACAGCTCCGTTATCTCGACGATATGATTTATGATCGCATAGACCGTAAGCCCGGCGATTGAATTGATCCCGGTCTTGCGGGCTATGTTTTTACGGTGGGTCACCACGGTGTTTATGGAGATGAAGAGATCGTCCGCGATCTCCTTGTTCGTCTTGCCGTGGGCCACGGCCGCGAGAATCTCCTTCTCCCGTGACGAAAGCACCTCGGAGCCGTCACTGACGCAGCCCCCGTCCCCGTCCCCGTCGTCGCGGAGAGCGCAGACAAGCGGGTTGAAGATCTTGTCCTCGACCCTGATGTGGCTCCGCATATCGTCCTCCATCGCGAGGAGGTGGTTGAGCATATTGTAGCGCGTGGCGTTGTCCCCGGAGTCGGGAAGATACTTTATCACGATGTTCTTCAGGTCGTCCAGCTTCTCGATGAACTGGCTGTGAGGCTCTTCCGGCGCGGGATGACGGCCGGAGGCGCAGATTCCGTCCACCATCTTCTCCTCATACTCGAAATGCTGGTTGAGCTTCTCGACGAGTTCGTCAAAGAACTTGTTGAGAGCCGCGGCGAAAGATGTCCCGACCCCGTCGAGCATCTCGTGGATGAGCCTGTGCAGATGGGGGACGGAGACCTCGGCGTAGTATCGGTGGGAGGATTTGATGTAATCGGCGATTATGGATATGTCCGTCTCTTCGAGGGCGGATAAATCCGGTTCATAATCAGCTGACATATATACATTTGACACCTCTATGAACAAGGCGGTGGGGAAATCGTTCCTGCGGCAGACCTCCGCGACGGACGCGTCTCCGAAACCGAGCCTGAAATGAAGTCTCTCAAGCACGGAAAGCATCCTGTTCCCCGACAGGACATCGGCCATCTTCACGGTCCGGGTGTATGGGAATATCGTCTTCATCATCGTATCGGTTCAGTGTAGAAATGGACAAGTCCGGCGAGGGCGCGGCGGCACACCGGGCAGAAGCCGGCGGCGTCATTGGTGCGCATCCTGCAATTGTCGGAAGGCCGGTAGACCCCCTTGAAAAGATATCCGCCGCCTTCGTACACGCCTATCCGGTCAATCGCCTCCTGCGAGCAGTCGAGTTCCCCGACATCCGGATGGCCTCCAGGAGTCGGGACGGGGCAGCCTTCCGGAAGCATATCCCGCCACTTCGAGTCGAAATCGACGAGCGTCGTTATGTTGGGCTCCCAGGGTTCGAGGGAGATGTCGTAGCTTGAGTCGAGCACGTCCTCGAAGTCGTAGAAATACTCGTCGGCGAGCCCCCCGAAGCTGTGTCCGAACTCGTGCACCACGACGGGACGGAACTTGGAGTGATGCGCGGCCGTCAGAGTGTAGGAGTTGTATATGCCCCCGCCACCGTAAGTGTCGGTGTTCGCGAGTATTATGATGTGCTCGTATGGAATCCCGGTGAGAATGTCGTGGATGTCACGGACATTCCCGGTGGTGAGGTAGCGGTCGGAATAGAAGGTCGAGAAGTGGGAGCTGACCGCAGTGCCCCGCCACAGCCCCTTCAGCGGTTCGGAGACTCCCGAGTCCTCGGAAGGCGACTCGACGGCGGTTATGTTGATCCTGTCCTTCAGCCCCGCGAAAGGCTCGGCGGAAAGCAGCGCGTCGCAGGCCTCACGGGCGTCCCTGCGGAAGGTCTCCATATCCTCTTCGGCGTATCCCTCCGCCATAATCACGACATCTATGCATTCCCGGCTGTCCCCTCCACGGTGGAGACAGGTCAGCGGGACGGACGACGGACGCGGCCGGCGTATCAGGATGTCCGAGGGGTCGAGAACGAAGCTGTGCGACGCGCAGACCGTCCCGCTCCTTCCGAACAGGCGCAAAGCGATGTTGGCCTTCGACTTCGGAGACGGAATCAGCACGGTGTGCTCAAAGGAGCGTGCGGTACGCCCGGCCTCGTCTGTGGTGAGCCACTCGCTGAAAAGCGAGGAGAAGGTCCACACATAGAGCCTCTCCCCCGTCTCCGCATCCGTCACGACCAGCTCCCCGTTGCCGCGCAGCGGCATACTGTCAAGGTTCACCCGGCGGCCGTACCAGCCGTCTGAACGGTACAGGCGGCCAAGGCTCACGGTCTGCGAGCGGGCGTCTCCGCTGAAGACATAGTCGATGCGCAGGGTCGCGTCGTCGAATTTCCCGTCAAAAGGCGCCGAGGCCGCCGCAGTCTCCGCCCGCAAGACGGAAACCGCCATCGCGACAAGCAGCGGCAGCGCGAATCTGATTGTTCTCATTGCAAAACGAATTAAGCGCCGGGGTGACTAAGTAATCATTAAAAAGGGGTTTATTCATCCCCGGGTCCCGCACCTGCGGAACTTTCCGCAAAGATAGGCATTT
>CAVIXF010000037.1:0-12847 GCA_963646585.1 Candidatus Gastranaerophilales bacterium HUM_1
CGCCCGTGGCAAGGACGACGGCGGGAGCTCGGGCGGGGGCACGGACTTGCAGGCGGTATGGGACTCCCTCACCACGAACACGGATGCCTTCGGCGAGGACGTCATCCACACCGACCATATCCCGACGTTGGAGCAGAGCAAGGTGGCGGGTCTCACGGCGGCGCTCGCGTCGAAGGCGGACAAGGCGGACATCCCGGAGAACGTCGCGTCCTACCTCCGTCTGACCATCAACCGGGAGACGCTCGCGGACGGCACCTATCGCTTCGCGGTCAATCACAATCTGGGTCGGAGGCCGTCCGTCACGGTCACCGACGCTTCGGGGAACGAGGTGGCGCTGGACGTGAAGTTCACGGACGACAACAACCTCGAGCTCCTCTGGAGCGGAGACCCGCTCACTGACGGGCAACTGTATTTGATATGAAACAATACGCAGACCTCAATCTCACGGGGCACGTCCTCACGGACTTCCTCCTCACGACCACGACCACCCTCACGGCGGCGGGCAAGATGCGGTACGACGCGACCGCGAAGAAATACTACGGCTTCACCACCTCGCAGACGGCCTTCCTCACGGAGGATGACGAGAGTTCGCTTGACGTGAACTCGGCCACGAAGCTCGCCACGGCGCGCAGCCTGTGGGGGAACGCCTTCGACGGCACGGCTGACGTCAGCGGGGACATCACCCTCGGCTCGGGCAAGAAGCTCTACTTCGGCGGCACGGACTACTATCTGGAACTCAAGGACGGTGCGCTGCACACCAACGTCGGCCTTTACTCCGATTCCTTCATCTCCGCCCGCGGAGTGGACGACGAGGCCGGCGGTGGCGGAGGTGCTTCGCTCGACTTGGTATGGGAGTCCCTTACCACGAACACGGACGACTACAAGGACTACAAGATTGACAAGGGTCACGTCCCTACGGACATCCCGCAGGCCAACATCGTCGGTCTCGTCTCCGCCCTCGCCACCATCAACACCAGCATCACGGGCATCACGGACTTGATTCCGTCGGAGGCGTCGTCGAGCAACCAGCTCGCGGACAAGGCCTTCGTCAACTCCTCGATAGCCTCGAACACGGCCACCTTCTGGGGGACGTACGAGACGGTCTCCGACCTCCCTACGGGAGAGAACGTCAAGAGCAACGACTACGCCTTCGTGATAGCCACGGACTCCTCGGGAAATCCGGAGTACGACCGCTACAAGTACAACGGCACGGCTTGGGTCTTCGAGTACACCCTTAACAACTCCAGCTTCACGGCGGCGCAGTGGAGCGCGATAAACTCGGGCATCACCTCCGCCCTCGTCACGGGGATGGTCACCTCGGTGACCGTTCCGACTACGGGCAACGCCATCACGGGTCTCTCCATCAGCAATCACGTCCTCACGGCCACGAGGGGGGCGTTCTTCACCACGGCGGGCAACGGCCTCGCGGCGAGCGGAGCGACCGTCTCCGCGAAGATTGACGCGGCTTCTGAGTCCTATCTCTCCGTCTCCTCGAGCGGCCTCAAGCTGTCGGGCGTAGCCGCCGCGATAAGCGCCGCCGTCAAGACGGCTCTGACCTGCTCCACGGCCTCCGTGACCTCGGGGACGTCGAAGGCCGTGACGGTGAGCGGACAGGCGAAGGGCGTATCGACGCAGTACGAGGGCGCGGAGTGCGTCTGCGAGGTGTCCTACGGCGCCTACGACTCCACCGCGAAGACGCAGACCGTCACCGTGACTTGGGGCTTCGCGGCCACCAGCAGCAAGCCGATGACGATAAACATACTTTACATTCCGTCATAGCGTATGAAGGTCTTTGCGAAGCAGGAGCACAACTCCAACGCCGTCAGCTCCGTGGGCGACCTCACCCTCGCGAGCGGCAAGCGAATCTATTTCGGGAGCACGAGCTACTACCTCGAACTTCTGGACGGCGTGCTGCACACCAACGTAGGACTGTATTCGGACTCTTTCATCTCGGCCCGCGGAGTGGACTCCGAAGCCGGGGGAGGCGGAGGCGGCACCGACCTCGATGCGGTATGGGCGTCGTTGATGGGCAACACGGACGACTACAAGGATGACAAGATTAACGTCGCGCACGTCCCCGACATAGCGCAGAGCAAGGTCACGGGCCTCGCGGCGTCCCTCTCCGCCATCAACACCAGCATCAACGACCTTTCGGACGCGCTGGACACGGCGGAGCTGGCCCTCGCGGAGGCGGTGGCCACTGCTGCGGAGCGGCTCACGGCCCTCGAGGAGTGGGCCGAAAGCCCTACGGCCTCGGATATGTTCGTTGACAACCTCGATGCCAACACCATCAACCTGCAAGGGGAGGATATAACGGCCTCGCGCATTACGGGGATGGAGAGCGACATCTCCGCGAACGCCGCCAACATCTCCACGAACACGGCGAACATCGCGGCCAACGCCTCGGCCATAGCCACGAACGCGCAGGGGATAACCGACCTCAATACGGCCCTCACCAACCATACCTCCAACACGAGCAACCCGCACTCGGTCACGAAGTCGCAGGTCGGTCTCGGGAACGTGGAGAACACGAAGCTCTCCACTTGGACGGGTTCGACCTCCATCAAGACTCTCGGGACGATAACCTCGGGGACGTGGAACGGTACGAAAATCGCCAACGCCTACCTCGCGAACTCCGCCATCACGGTCAACGGCACTTCCGTCAGCCTCGGCGGGAGCGTGACCACGGGGAGCATCACCGCCGGCACCGCCGGGACTTCCTCGGCCACGAGCGGATACACCCTCGCTGTCCCTTATCTGACGATGAACGCCTACGGCATTGTCACCGCTTACGGCACCCATACCCACACCGTAAAGAACATTCCGAACAGCTCGCTTGCGAACAGCGCGATAACCGTCAACGGAACGTCCGTGTCGCTCGGAGGCTCGGTCAACACCGCGAGCATCACGGCGGGGACGGCGGGGACGTCATCCGCGACCAGCGGTTACACCCTCTCCGTGCCATACGTCACGATGAACAAGTACGGAGTGGTGACGGCCTACGGGACGCACACGCACACGGTGAGCGGCATTCCGAACAGCTCGCTCTCCAATTCGTCCGTGACGATTGCGGGGACTTCCGTCAGCCTCGGAGGGAGCATCGCCGCCTCGACCATCAAGAGCGCGATGTCCTTCAGCGCGCTTTCGTTCAGCGCAGGGACGTTCAGCTCTCTCTCCTCGTACAACACCACGGCGGCACGGACGCTCTACATCCCTACGAACACCTCGCACATCTCCGAGAGCGGGAACCTCTACTTCACCAACGCCCGAGCGGTCAGCGCCTGCTCGTCGACCTATCAGACGATAACGGTGGTGGACAAGGACGAACTCGCCCTTGCGGAAGCGGCGGCGGCGGTCTCCGGGCGCGTCACGGCCCTCGAGGAGTGGACGGAGTGTCCGACCGCGTCGGATATGTACACGGATTTGCTGGGTGTCAGCCGCATCAACGTCAACGGCACGGACATCACGAGCACGACCGCCGGGACGGTCTCTATCAGTGGCGTGCTCTACGCCTCCACGGGCATCTGGAGCGACGGCTACGTCTCCGCCCGTGGACAGGACACCAGCTCCGACGCCAGCCTCAAGAAGGACTTCGCGCCGCTTGACGATGCGCTCGCCTACCTGCGGGGCACGCGCTACGTGCGCTTCCGCTGGCGGGACTCCGGGGAGGAGTCGGTGGGCGTCATCGCGCAGGAGGAGCGGGAGCGCGAGTACGGCTTCCTTGTCCGCAATCACGAGGGGCCGGGTCACTTGACCTACGATTATGCCGCTTCCACGGCCATCCTCGGTGCGGCCCTCCAGCAGGAGGACAAGAGGGTGGCGGCCCTCGAAGCGCGAATCAAAGAGCTTGAAAACGAAATCTCAAAACTCAAGAATATATGAAAGAAGGAATCTACACGGTAAGCTGCCCGTCACCGATAGCGGATGACGGCGTCGTCCGTGCCTGCGTCACCCTCGAGGTCGTGGACGGACAGATATACACGCACAACGAGAGCGTGTGGAAGGGTCTCGAGTGCCTCGGCCTCATCTTCGGCTGGAAGGACACCAACGCGGAGACGGACAGGGACGCGGCCCTCGCCGCGATAGCCTCCCTCGCGGAGGTGCTGCGCGACGACTACGGGATGGACATCAAGACGGGAGAGGAGGAGATGCGCGAGATAGTCCCGCCAACGGAGGGGGAGGAGTAGCGATATGAGCACCTACATCCAGCACAAGACCTTCGCCAACCGCTCGGCGTTTTTGACTTGGCGCAACAACCTCTCGAAGACCACTCCGGGGGCGTGGAGCGTGACCATCACGCAGAACAACGAGCAGATAAACTTCAGCATCAACGTCACGAAGCCGATACAGCAGGCGGGCCTGCACGACCGCATCATCTACGACAAGACGGACGCCTGCTTCAAGGCCCTGCCGCAGAGCTACCTGCGTTGCACGCGCAGCTCCAGCAACCTTATGGGCAAGTACTGCCAGCTCTCGGAGGTGTACCTCTCGGGCCTCTCCAACTGCACGGACATCGGGACGGTCATCGAGAAGCGCGGCAGCGTGCTGAAAATCGCCGACATCGCGGGGGCTTCGTGGCTCGCTTGGGCGGGAACGTCCAGCGGCTACTCGGAGACCGTGGCGAACGTCCACACGGCGTCGCAGATACAGAACGGACAGGGCGGCACCTACTGGACGGGCTCGTGGGATTGGATACTCACGAACGCCAACTACGCGTCGAACACCTCGAACACAGGTTATTGGATTGGCGTGACGAAGAGCGCGTGGGACACGGCCGTGGCCTCGCACAAGTCGTCGGGCACGCGGGCGAGCGGCGCTGTGACCGCCGTCTCCGGGCAGATAAGCGGCACCTACTACGTGCAGGACTACAACTACGACTACGACCTCTTCCAGCGGCGGAACGTCCTCGCGCGCTTCCCGGCGAAGCCCTCCTGCGCCAACGCCGCGCTCAACGGACGCGAGCAGACGCAGTACATAATGCACGGCTACTCGAGCTACATACCTTATGCCGCACGGTACTGCGTCCAGCGGAGCAAGAGCGTGACGGGCTTCAATGCCGGCGACTGGTGGCTGCCGACCATCGACGAGGCAGTGAATATCGAGAGGGCTCTGGCGGCCTACGGCGCGACCGGCTATTATTATCTCTGGACTTGCGTGCAGTACAGTGCCGCGAGTGCGTGGCGCATGTACAGCGGCGGCATCGCGTACGGCGACCGTAAGTACGACGGACTCTGCGCTGTGCCGGTGGCAGCCCTTGATATCAAATACTTGTAACTAAATACTATATACTTATGAGCGAACAGAGTGAGCGAATGCAGGAGGCGGTCGAGTTCAAAATCAAGTCCCTCGACGGCTTGAAGGTGTACAAGGCTTTCTGTGACTTCCGTACTTACATCTACTTGTGCGTCAACAAGATGCCGAAGTGGGTGAAGCATTCGGAGGGCGTGTCCTGCTGCAAGTCGGTGAAGAACTGCGTGATGTGCCTCTCGGTGGTCAGCCGGAGCCGCAGCGCGGAGGAGAAGGCGGAGGCGATAACGGCGTTCTTCGCGGAGTTCGACTGCGTGTACGACAGTCTGAACTTCTTCGCGGAGCCGCAGGTCGGCGCGCTCTCGAACCGGCAGCTCGCTCACCTCGCGAGACTTATGAACGACATAGAGGGCCAGCTTCAGCGGTTGAAGAGATACTTGGCCGAAGAGGGCCGGAGTCAGAAAGATTGAGAAGAAGTCTTATGAGAGAGCCGAGGTCTATAATCAAGGGGAGACGCAACACCCACTCAGTGTTATATCACTATGCGTCAAGCAAGCAGTACAGTGCCGCGAATGCGTGGAACGTGAACAACGACGGCATCGCGAACAACAACAATAAGTACAACGAAAACTACGCTGTGCCGGTGGCAGACTATGGTTATGACAAGGAGGCTGTCCTCGCGTCGTTCTTCGAGGCGTATTACGCCTGTCTCAAGAACAAGCGGAGTACGGAGAACGCGACGCGCTTCCGTGTGGATGCCGTGCGCGGCGTGCGCAGTCTCGCGGCGGACGTGCTGACGGGGCGGTACAGGATTGGCCGCTCCATCTGCTTCGTCGTGGAGAGGCCCGTGAAGAGGGAGGTGTTCGCCGCCGCTTTCCGCGACCGCATCGTGCACCACTGGATAGGCATCCGCGTGGAGCCGCTCTTCGAGGCGCACCTCTTCCCGTGTATGAAGTCGAACCGCAAGGGGAAGGGCACGGGAGACGCGATACGGGAGGTCTATGACAACATCTATCGTGAGTCTCGCGGATACGCGGAGGAGGCGTGGATATACAAGTTCGACCTCAAGGGCTTCTTTATGAGCATCGACAAGAGGCTGCTCGCGGAGAAACTTGATGCGTTCCTCGCGGAAGCCTATGACGCTCCGGACGCGCCCTTGCTCCGTTCTCTCGTCCGGAAGGTGGTGACGCACTGCCCGCAGAGGTACTGCGTCCGCCGCTGTCCCCGCGAGCGGTGGGAGGGCCTCGCCCCGGAGAAATCCCTTTTCACTCGTGACGAGGGTCACGGGATGGCGATAGGCAACCTCACCTCGCAGATGTTCGCGAACTTCCTCCTGCGGGACGCGGTGGCCTTCATCCGCGGCAACGGCTTCCCGTCCGTCACGGAGTACGTGGACGACTTCGTGATTGTCCATAGGGACAAGGCGGAGATTCTCGCGTTCATCCCTCGCCTGCGGGCCTTTCTCAAGGAGACGCTCGGCGTGACGCTCCATCCACGGAAGTCCTATCTCCAGCACTACGCGAAGGGCGTGTCATTCGTCGGGGGAATCGTCAAGCCGCATCGCGTCTATCCCTCGAAGAGGGCGGTGCGCAGGTGTCTCGCGAAGATGACGTGGCTGTGCCATCACGCGCATCCCGTCGACCTCGTGCGGGCGAGCGTCAACTCCTATCTCGGTCTCCTGCGGCCCTTCGCATCGTACAAGGTTCGCCGCCGGGTGATGGAGCTGGCTTTCGCCTCGCCTCACGTCCCCGCGTGCCGATTCGGCGGCAACATCCTGTCAATGACTTATAACAAATCAAAAACAACTCAGATATGGTAACGAACAAGACGATCAAAGCCCCGGTGGGTCTCGGCTCGACGGCCAACCTCTTCGGCGTGAAGACCGACACCACCACGGTGTGTCAGGCGAAGGGCATCAACAAGTGGGCGAAGTACAAGCCGATAGCCTTGACCTCTATGGGCCGGACGGACACGCCCGCATCGCTCGACGAGGCGACACGGAAGGCGGCCAATTACGGACTGACCTACAAGATGGCCTATGCCGCGAGCAAGGCGGGACTCCCGGACGCGATAGCGCAGGTGTGCGGCGACAACGGTGCGTGGGCTTACGTCAAACCCGTCACGGGCACCGACCGCACGCGCCTCGATGACTTCGCCAACCCTAACGGCTGGAAGACCCTCGTGGGGTACGACCATTACAGCGAGGGGCCGTGCGTGAACTTCGACCTCGGCAACACCGAATACAAGACCAACGTCACCGCCTCGACCGACCTGTCTTTCACTACGCGGTCATCTTCAGCGAATCCGGGGCAGCTGCATCTGAACGAGCTGGCCTACTACGATAAGCTGAAGACCTGTTACCTCTGTCTCGCGTTCAAGTACGGCGCGGAGTGGTATTACATCTTCTCCGCGAGCACCGTTGCGAGCGTCGATTGGGCCGACTCCGACCCGGGGATGACTCTGCCGATAATCACCACAAGCCTCTTCGAGCCGTGGACGAAGATTCCGAAGAACGTCAAGACGAGCTTCACGGGGAGATTGTGTCTGATTGACCTCGCGACGGCGTTTGATGGGAACGTGCCGGACACTTATCCGGGCAAATGCGTGTCGCAGTCGAGCCTCGCGGCGCACGCCTACTATGTCTATTCGCTGCCTTTCGCGGACATGTCGCTGACGCAGCAGCAGTTCTACGTCACCAATCCGGCGGCGGCGACCGAGCTCGCCTACAACGCCACTTGGGAGGAGGTCACGGGCGGCATACAGATAACCGTGACGGTGGCCAACCATACCACTACCGCCGCGACCTTCGATAGGCTTTTCGTGTACTTTATGACGGAGACGGTCGTGGACGATTCGAGCCTGTGGGATGGCTCCTATGCCAAAGTACAAGAGTGGGTGAGTGCGGGTACGGTGTATGAGAACGGCATAACGGTGGACAGCACCCTTTGTGCAGCCTATCGCAACCTGCACTCCGGGAGCGTGTCCCTCGCTGTCGGAGCGGAGAAGTCCTATTCCGTTCTGCTCCCGACTGCCGCCTTTCCTTATGGCACTATCAACGAGTATGCGCTCGTCTGGATAGGCCGCAGCGACAGCAAGAGCAACCGCTCAATCGGCTACTGATGGCAGCATCGAACAACACAATCCTCCGCCCGTACCCCGCGGGGCTGCGGGTGGAGTGCTCCGCGAAGCGGGACTACGCCGACCTCGCGAAGTGGTGTCTCCGCGAAAAGGCGGGCGTCACCGACATCCTCGTCATCGTGGCCGAGAACCCGGGGCTCTTGAGGAAGTTCTCGGTCGGGGACGAATACGACCTCAAGGCGGCGGTGTTCCCCTCTGCCGTGGCGCACTCCTATCAGCTCGTCATCGACGACCCGACACCCGAGATGATTGTCCACGAGTGCGTCCACCTGTGGCAGTTCGAGCGGGGAGACCTCGTGAAGATGCCCGACTGGTCGTATCGGTGGAAGGGGCGGTTGTGGCCGAAGGATACGCCGTATCGCGCCCGTCCGTGGGAGAGGGAGGCGTTCGCCCTGCAAGGGAAGTGGTGGAAGGAGTATCGCGACCTCTTGCGACACTTGAGATAATTGACTATATTTATGCTCAAATTAATGCATTAAGAAATGAGGAATCTTGACATCATCATCTTGGCCAACGCGGGCATCCTGCGGGCCACGAGCTACGAGCTGAAGCCCGACGAGGCCTATCAGTTCTATCGGCTCAAGAAGCAAATCAAGGCCGCCGTGGACTCCATCCGCGAGGCGGAGACGGAGCTTGTGAGGACCGTCGGCATCGACGACCCGAGGGCGTTCGACGAACGGACGAAGGAGCTCTCCGGCAAGGAGGAGCTCACGGCGGAGGAGCAGGCGGAATACGAGGCTCACGGAGCGAAGCTCGTCAAGCTCGACGAACTGCGCAAGGCCCTCTACGAGGACGAGACCGAGATAAGGGTCAAGCCCGTTCCGTTCGATTCGTGGTTCAAGTTGCAGAAGGAGAACGCGAAGTCCAACGCGCTCGGAGGGGAGGCGGAGAGCATCCTCGAGGGCGTCTTCTGGCTTGCTCCGGAGGAGGGGGCGAACAATGGATAAGACAAAGGTCATCAAGACTATCGCCCTGTTCGCGGCGATAATGGTGTGCATCATCGTACACGCCTCGGTCTGGAACGGAGTGGCGGAGGGGAGGCTCGACGGCGCCTATGTCCTCTTCTCGCTCGTCAACCTCGCCATCGAGGGCTGGGGCATCAAGCTCATCTATTCCAAACACATAGAGTAGTTTCATTTCCGGGGCGGGCGACCGCCCCTTTGCTTGGATAGGACTATGGACTGGACACAGATACTGACGCACCTCATCACCGTCCTGCTCGGAGGCGGAGCAGGCACGCTCATCACATTCCGGGCGACGCGGCGCAAGGCGGGGGCGGAGGCCGACGGCGCGGTCATCGGCTCGCTGCGGAGCGCGATAGCGGAGCTTCGGGAGATGCAGACCGAGAGTATGGCGAGGGAGGACAAGAAGGACGCGCAGATAGCCGAGAAGGACGCGAAGATAGAGGAGCTCCACAGCCAGATGGCTGACAAGCGGTGCGAATGCACCACGAAAGGATACTATATGTGCATCCATCAGGGGTGCGTGCTGCGCAAGCCCTCGCTCGGCAGGGGGCGGGAGTACTACCGCCAGCACAACGGGGAGGAGGACTTCGGAGCGGACTTCCTCACGGTGGAGGAGCTGCTCGAGAGACACGGAGAGGAGGATGGGAACGATAAGTAAGGACTTCAGTTATCGCGAGTTCGAGGCTTCGGAGACCGCCGACCGTGCGGGGATCGCGAACGTCATCACCTCCTTCGCCGTGAGGGATGCGGTCAAGGCCCTCGTGGAGGAGGTGCTGCAACCGCTGCGGGACGCTTGGGGCAAGCCCCTGCGCATCAACTCGGGCTACCGCTGCCCGGAGCTCAACCGCCGTGTCGGGGGAGTGGAGACGAGTCAGCACATAAGGGGCGAGGCGGCGGACGTGGCCTGCGACACCCCGGCGGAACTCGCGAGGCTCGCGGCGAGTCTCGGTCTCCCGTTCGACCAGATGATTCTCTATCCGTCTTTTGTCCATTTCAGCCACAAGCTCAATGGCGAGCAACGCGGACAGATTCTCTACAACCGCAGGTACGGGGGAGAGAGGATTTGAGACGGAGTGCTGTCGGTTACAAAATGTAACCAACTGCGATTTGTAGCGTCACGGATTGAAATAGAGAAGCCGCGACCCCGGAAAGGCCACGGCTTCAAAAATATGGAAATTAAACGATTATAAATTCAGTGCAGCTTTCTTGATTTCCTCCGACAAAGATAGCAAGGATTCCTTGAACTGCAAGCGTTCCTTGTCGGTAACCTCGTAGGAGCAAATCTTGCATAGTTGGTTGGTTATTCGTTATATTTGCAAACGAAACGCAGCATAACACAGAAATATGGCAATAGAGACTTTATTCGACTACTACCTCGCTCATCAAGACGAATTGGTGAAGAAATGTGACGGAAAGCACCTCGTCATCACGGAGAACGGCGTGCAGGGGGCATACGATTCGCGCGAGAGCGGTTACGACAACGCCTTGAGGTCTTATGGCAAGGGCAACTTTATGCTCCAGCTGTGTACGAAAGGCGAGGAGGCGTACAGTCAGAGATTCTCCACTTCGAGGGTGGCGTTCTGATGGAGCCGGTCGCATTTGCCACAAATGAAACCACGATATGAAAACCTTGTTTGACAAAGATGTCGCCTTGCAGTCCATCCTTTACATCCTTGACAAGATGGGCGGAATCTGCGATATGCACAAGATTTGCAAAATCCTCTACTTCGCCGACCAGAAGCATCTTTCGCGGTACTCCAGAAGCATAACGGGAGACGACTACATCGCTATGCAGTACGGCCCCGTTCCGTCGCGTATCAACGATATGATGAAGGCCGTGCGCGGCGACAGTTACTTCTCCAGCACGGAGGACTCCGCCGAGCTGGGCAGGCACTTCGCTTTCCACAACAACTTCCTCATAACCGCTCTCGCGAAGCCGGACACCGACTATCTGTCGGAGACGGACATCGAGTGTCTCGACGAATCCATAGCCCTCTGCAAGGGGATGAGTTTCGGCGAGCTGACGGAGTTTTCGCACGGCCCGGCGTGGGATAACACGAAAGAGGGGCGGAGGATTTCCGTCAAGGACATCCTGCGCGAGGCCGGGGACGAGGAGGGGTATGTGGACTACGTGGCCGCGAAGTTGAAACTTGAATCCTGCTCCCTCTGATGGACATTCCCGCCGCTCTTATCGGTTCAGTGGTCGTTGAACGCGGGCAGATTCTCCTGTCGGACATCTTCGAGGACATCGACCACAAGAAATTCTTTATCATCATCGGGGTGACGGAAGACGAGGTCGCCGGGTTCTTCTATATCAACTCCGACATCAACCGCTTCGTGAACAGCAAGCCGGAACAGCTTCTGATGCAGTACCCGCTCTATTGCCGAGATTATCGTTTTCTCTCGCACGATTCGTATGTCTGCGCCACGAACATCGAGAAGCGTCCGAAAAGTGAAATCGTCGGTAGCATCATAGCCAAGAGGACGAGGATTATCGACAATCTCAAGGCGGAACATCTTGAGGAGCTTCTCGGCAAGGTGCGCGCAAGCCGTCTGTTCAGCCCGATTGAAAAAAGAAAATTCTGCTACTGACCCGGGAGTCGTGCTTCCCTCCGTTATTGAGTTCTTGCCTCTTGCAACACTTCAGATAAATTGCCATATTGCGTTAAAACTCACGCAATATGAAAGACACCCTCTTGACTTCACTCGTTCTCGTCCTGCTCCTCGGGGCGTGCTACTTCCTTGGATACCGAAAAGGCCACGGAAACGCCCCTGAAACGCCGACGATTGCACGGACTGACACCTTGCTCGTCCGAGACACCATAAGGCTCGACAAGCCCGTCCCAGTGGCCTTTTACTACGCCGATACGGTATATCTCCCGCTCGTCGACACCGTGAGGCTGCGCGACACCCTCTACCTCGCCGCCCGGAGGGAGTGCCGGGTCTATGAGGATTCGCTCTACCGGGCGGTGGTCAGCGGCGTGCAGCCCTCCCTCGACGAACTCACCCTCTACCGCAGCGACCGCATCGTGACCGTCACGACCGTCTCCGAGCGGAGGTGGGGCTTCACCGCGGGGGCGCAGCTCGGCTTCGGCTCGACGCCCGCAGGCTGGCTACCCTACGCCGGCTTCGGCGTCACGGTCGGGTACAGGTTCTGACTCGATGAGCTCCGCGACCTTCGGGCGGATGTCTATGCCGCGCTTCCGCAGCCTCTTGTAGGCCTGCACGGTCTTCGACGGGAGGCGGAACGCTATCGTCTCCGTCCTCCCCGCGAGGGCGGGTCTGCCCGCCCCCTTTCTCGCGCCTCCTCTACTCATTCGTCCTCCTCTATGATTTCTTCGATTTCGTACCCGAACAGTGGCAGGTTGCACTGTCCGTAGGGTTCGTTGTTTTCGTCCACCCACACCGCCTGTCCGTAGGAGCAGGCCGAATGCTCGGTCGTGGATTCGACCGGAATCCTCTCCCCGGTCAGGAGATTCGTCAAGATTGCTTTCATA
>CAVIXF010000038.1:0-12841 GCA_963646585.1 Candidatus Gastranaerophilales bacterium HUM_1
ATAAAACCTCTGCAAATCATTGAAAGTCTTATCTTTGCGGCCATTTATCATTAAGTGTCAGAACAGTTTTCTGTCCTGTGCCCCGAACTCGATGTGCTCGATGAACTCTACAATCTTATACGATTTGTTTTCGTAAGCCTTGTAGGTGTCATTATAGCGTTGCGTGATGTCGATTACCGCCCTTATCGAATCTCCCTTCCCGAAACGCTCCCCCTTGTCGATGAGTTCCGTGAGCTTCGCGTCCCGCATAGGGATGTTGATTCGGAAGCCGTTATACATAAAAGTCCACATCGCCCCCTTCTCGAAAGACAGTTTCGTGATGACGAGCAGCGCGTTTCTGTCCGTCACCGTCTTCTGGTCCGGGATGTCATTCTCGCTTCCGAAGTCGGTGTAAATCAAATCCGGGAACTCCTTGCTCTCGAATCTGACGACTTCCTCTTTGCCCCCCGTGATTTCAAGACCTTCGATGCCGGAATCCTGCGACGCGGTCTCGAACGACTTGCTGACGATTTCCCGCACATTGCAGTTGTTATAGACTTTCACAATAGACGCCTTGATTTCGACATTGTCTATCTTGATTTCTGCTACGTCCTTTTCGTCTTTCACGGGCTTTCCGTGGAAAATCTTATAAACGGAGAACACTCCGGTGACTACGGTTATCAAATCAGCCAGATAGGCGAACGAGCCGGATATAAGCCCCATAAGGGCGTTCTCCACCAAGGCGAGGTCTATGACGAACGAGCCTTTCTCAAGAGCATTGACTTTGATGTCCACGCTCTTTTCCCCCTCGCCGTAAATCCTGTTGGCTTCGGTTATGACAGCGGTGTAGTTGATGAGCGCGTTGATGAGGGTGTTCGCGTCTATCTGATGCGACTGCCCTGTGAACACGAATCTCAACGATGCCTTCTTCTCCATAACTTCAAGTTTTGCGACAAAAGTAGGGAAACGAACGGACAAAAACAATAGGCAATTCCAATATGTCAAAGAGCTTTTCAGCAGTCCGGAATCATCGGACAACTGGTAACAAATTGTTTCCGGTTGCTATCTCACAACCCCGCCGAGTTCGTCCGCCCACGCTTCCGTGTAGAAGTCATAGTATGACCACTTGTCCCGCACGGATTTCACATAAGTGTGCAGCGCAGCCCACGCTATCGACGGCAAGCCGATGACTATCAGATAGAGCCACCCGAGATACTGCGACTGCATACAGTGCCCGAGTTCGTGATTCACCGTCTTCTCTCCCGACCACTGCGAGATGATGACGTACTGGCCGAGGGATATGCCCCCGCGCATATTCACCGACCTGCGCACGGTGATTCCGCACGCCCCCTTGGCCCCTGTACTTGCGGAGCGCGGCTTCCGTGATGACGGCTCTCTCCGACTTCGGGAGCTTCGCGAACACCTCCATACAGAAAGCGTCCATATTCCCGTCCCCGACAAGTCTGCGGAGGCCGTTGTGTCCCACGGCTTCGTGGAGCACCGTCCTGCGCACGTCGTCCGCGTCCGGGTGGTTTTCAAGACAGACATAAATCTTCCCGTTCTGCCAGTAGCCCTTGGCGTTCCGGTGGTTCTCCGGCATTTCGTCGCGGGACACGTATTCGACCGGAACTCCGACGGCGCGGGACATCTCCTCCGAGGCGTGCCGCTTGCCGCTCTGACTGCGGCTCAGCGATGTCGGGACGGAATCGTATGACCTCTCGCCCTCGCGTTCGAGTTCGGTGTCCTGCTGGTTTTCTCCTGCGACGCTTGGATTTTCAAAATTTTCAACTACCTTTGCCGCAGATGAAAGCTCTGCGTTCGCTGCTGTTGCCGCGATTGGTGCGGATTGATGGGACAGAGACGTCAGGGCTTTTTCTCCCTCTCGATTATTTGAGGCTTCCGGGATACTGCTCTCGGAGAAGTGCAAGTAATCGAGAGTTTTCTTTTTGTTGATGTACGTAGCAAAGCCTTTGTTTATCCAGTCCACCACACTCTCGTTACCTTTCCCGAACACGGAGCGCACGATGTTGAAGTCAATGTCAGCATCTTTGCCGATATTCACAGACACAAGGAAGTTGCCCCGACGTGTCCTCATTTCGGTAAGTATGGAGCGGTTGCCGTCCTTGCCATAGTTGTTGAACACGGCAATGGGGTCTGCCACCGCACGCGGAAGGTCACGCAGTTCTCCAAGGGTGAAACCGTGCTTGCGCATCTTCTTCATCACCTTGTTGCCGTACAGCTTCATCGGCTTGTCCTCCACCCCGGCGGACAGGAGGATGTCGGACGGAGTGCCCAATGACAAGATTACCCTGTCGGCATTTTCTTCCGTCAGAGAACCGAGCTGCTCATTGAACTTCGCATTGACCTTTTCGATGTCCTGACTGTTTTCTGCGGTGTCCGGATTATCTTCTCTGAAACGGACTGCCTCCTCCACGGGCACGCCCTGATTGTCGGTCTCCACGAACGGGATGCCCCGCTTTTCAAGCTCCTCCCTCAACGCAGGGGTGACGACATTGGACGGCATAGTGATTTCCCTGCCGCCGAACATCTCGACAATCCTGTCCGCGACCTCGCTTTCCGGGACTATGCGCACAGGCTTGTCCCACCGTGAAAGGATGACCGTCCTCGTTCCGGAGAGCTTGCCCTGCACTACGCCCGCTTTCCATTCCACCTTGCCGACGCTGTCCTTCGCCTTTTCGGCCTTGTAGCCGGATGTCAGCTCGCTCTCCGGGACTTCGACCTCCACGGTCACAAGTTCCGGGCGCGACTGTGCGGATGCGAACTGGTCGTTGAGCGGCGTTGTGCTGGTGTGGAAATACGGGTTGTATCTCGCATTCAGTGCCTTGCCGTTGCCCTTGTTGAGCTTGAAGTTGCCTTTCTCGTCCACGAGTTCCGGATGTTCGTCCGATTTCTCCCACAGCTTGCCGAGGTCTTCCACCGCGATGCCCTGCTGCCATTTGCCGTTCACCTTTCCGGCCATAGGCGGATAGAGCACGCCGTCGCGAAGCTGCATCGCCCTGTAGACCTTGATTGTCGGTTCGGAGTTCAGCCGCTCGATTTCTTTCTTGTCGGTGACGATGGAGAAGCGGATGTCGTTGTCATCAGTCGAGAACTCGCCGGTGTTCGCCGTCGCCGACTTGATGTTGTTGGCATCATAGACAACGAACACATCGGCCGGTGTCCGGTTTTCAACCTTGCCCCCGCCGTAGTCCTTTATGGAGTGCAGGATTATGCCGTCCTTGTCATCGAACAGCCTGTCTATTTCCCTTGTCTGGAAAATGGATGTGCGATACGGGATTGCATCTGCTTTAGCCCAGCCGGCGAATGCGGTTTTATATTCGGCCATCTTTCTGTAAGCGAGTGACAGCCGTATGCGCTTAATCGCTTTTTCAAGCCAGTTCTTCGGCTTTATCGCCTCGATGCTCTCATATTCCTCATACAGCCTTACGAGCGCGGACTCCCCAAAAAGCTCGCGACTTCTCCGCGAGTATGCGTTTCCGCCCAGTTTTTCTTTTGCTTCTTCCGCATTGGCATCTCCGCGCAGGTGCTCGTAGGCGGCCTTTGCCAGTTTCAGCAAATCGTCACCTTCGTATGGCTCGTGACCGAAGATTCTCAAGTCGTCCCAGTTCCTCCCTTTCCCGTCGAACTCGTAGCCGTCTCTGATGTTGAGGAACACTTCAAAAAGGTTGTCTCCTCCCTTGTAGCTGCCGGACATCTCCCTTGAATCAGAGAAGTACATACACTTGTGTTCCCCCGCCTTTCCGGGGTCGAATACGGAAAACTCCGCATTCGTCCCGTGGTAGACCACCAACGGCTCGCCGTTCTCATCTACGACTTTTGAAGAATTTTCTTCGGCTTCTTTTGCTTTCTCCAGAAAATCTGCTAACTTCGCATCAACAATACCGTCATAAGTCCCTCTCGACTGGAGTGAACTATCCAGACCCGACAAACTTGTGGCGGTATTGCTATATAATGTAACATCACTTACAAATTGCGAATGGACACCGCTTTGATTTTTCTCATTCGTAACGGTGAATCGAACATAATAGTCTTTCCCATCTATTTCAACCTTTCCCACATAGTTGTCGTAACTATCTATGTTAGGGTGCTTTTTATGTGTCGAACCATCCGGTCTTTGTTTTCCTGCACGATTATCCGTTTCACTGAAAGCGAGTACTGCATTATCTAAAACATTATCCAGCACCGGCACCGCTTTAGCAAACAAGCCTCCATCACGATAATTCTTACCGAAAGCACTACCATAGAACGAAATCTTCTTATCTCCTTTGGTTACACTCGGAAGATTGCCATAGATTTCTTTTAATTCGTCACGTGCCATCGAATGAGCCTCAACCTTTATAGGTTCCAAAGACTCAATTGCTTTTGCTCTGGCCGTAAATTCCCAATCGCCGAACCACTGCTTGAAAGCCTTTGTACGCACCTGCGCCCACTGACGTTCATTGAGGTTCGTCGGCTTGCCGTTCGGGGCTTTCATATAAGTCCCGTCCCTCTTGGCGTTGTCGATGATTGACTGTTCCTCGGCGTTGTACTGATTTTCGCTGAATCTCGTCCCCCGGGCGAGGTCGGAGAGCGGCATATTGACGAAATCCTCAAGGGAGACCCTGTCGGCCTCCTCCCGGCTCCACGGGGTCATCGTGTCCTTGACCCAGTACCAGAAGTCCGAGAGCCACTTGCGCAGCTTTGATATGACGGACATCCTCGCGGCCTTGTCTATCACGCCGCCCTCCTCCAACGCCTCGCGGCTCATCCTTTCGAGAAGCTCCGCGCCGTGCTCGCCCGTGAGGCGGGCGTGCACCTCGGACGCTATGCCCTCCTCGTCAAGTCCGGCATAGTTCGGGTCGTTCTCCACCTCCCTCCACAGGGAAGTCTGTTTCATCAGCTCCACGCCGCGCCTCCACAGCTCCGGGTTCTTCGCCTTGCAGGACTTGTCCCAGAGGTGCGTGTATTCGTGCACGGGCGTGTTCGGGTTCAGCCTGTCCGCGTTGAGGTAAATCTTTCCGCCGACCGCCGCGCCATAGACCACGTCCCCGTCGCGCAGGAACTCCACGCGGTCGGTTATCTTCAAGTCGGAATCCTTGAAGATGACATAGTTGCTCCTCCCGCCGCTGTTGCCGCCGGATTTGTTGTCGGTCGGATACTTCATCCCGGAATAGCCGAGACCGCCGAGGAACTCGCTCGCCTCCCTGTCTGTCCCGAGATAGGAGGAGACAGTCCCGTAAAGCTTGTTGCCGTCCATCTCGCCGTCAGCGAGGGCGTTCAGCTCCCTGCGGAGTTCCGCCGATGCGGCCTTGTCGCCGTACCCGCTTTCCTCATCGGCGGCAAGTCTGTCATACAGAGCGTCGAGCACTCGTCTGACGTCCTTTTGAGGGACTGCCTTGTCGAATGGGAGATAGTTGAGCCCGGTGTCCTCCGGGATGTCGATGGTGTAGAGGATGCTCTGCGGGATGTCGCTCTCGGTAAGATTCTTCAACCGCTCAACGGCCTCTCTGGTGGAGGCGTACTTCGCCATCGCGGCGTTGCGGCCGAACAGATTCTCCATCTTCTCGACTATCGTCCTCCGTGCGTCTTCAAATGATGAACCGGCACGCATCCTGTTCTTTATGTAGGCGATTCCTGTGTCTGTCGTCGTCGAGGCGTTCGCATAGATTTTCCCGACACTCTCGACTTCGGTGACATAATGCCCCCAGCCGTAAGCCTGTGCGCCCTGCCCTGTCCCCATAAACGCGGAATCGAACTTGTCGAACTTCGCTCCGGAGCCGTGATAGGCTGTCATAAACTCCGGAACTTCGACATCGGTTTCTACCGGAGGGTAGGTGTAGTTCCCGCCTATGTCCCTCGTGTGGAGTTTCACGTCGGCATCGATGACACGCACATTGCCTGTGGCATCTCTGACTATGTTGGATTTCTGGAGGTCGGAGACGACAATATCTCCGTTGCTGAACACGGTCTTCTCCTCGTTCTGCGGCTCGAATCCGAGCTTGTGCATATATTGCACCCTTTCGTCCGCCGTCAGAGGAGTGGCCGCGCCAAAATCAACGTATGGCTGTTCAAGGTATTTGACGAACTTTCCGCCAACTCTGCCATATCCGATGATGCGATATGCGCTGCGAGGGAACACGACATTGAACAGGGGGACTTGGTCAATGTCCGTAGGGAACTTCCTGTTGTCGAACTTGCCTTTGGAAGCCTTGATTACTGTCGCCCCGTCATCCGACATATAGACGTCGGAATCCGTCCCGTGCCCTATCGGTTCAGTGTTGCCCGTGAAGTCGGCTACCGATTCGTGCCAGTATCCTGCCGCTTTCGCCCAGCCTTCGAGGAGTTCTTCTTTTCTTGCCTCAATTGCTCTTCTTGCTTCCGCACGAGTTCGTCCATCCGCCGGGACGCTGCTCTCGCATATTCTGCTGAAAAGTGCATCGACCTCACCCGCTCGTCCTCCTTCTGACAACGATAATAGTGCTCTCTCTGGAAGTCGTTGAGAAAGCGGTCGGTAGAATCTGTTACGGTTGGTCGCATTGTCGATGTAATCATTAATCCGCTGCAAAGTTACGGAATTAAAGTCACCGGACAATACGGCGTCGTATAATTCTTTCGCTTCCCGCCGTGCTTCCGCTATCCTTTCCGTGATTTTCCTCTTGATTTCTTTCTTGCTCTCCCCGGTCACGAGATGGACGGCCTCCACATAGTTGTTCAGCCACTTCGCCCTCGGGGAATTGCTCCGGGCGAGCAGCTCGGCGTCGCCGCTCTCCGGCGAAGCGTCCTCCGCCATCTGTCTCATCGTCTCGTCGGAGACCTCCTCCACGGGCACGCCCGCATCGGAAAGCATCTGCGACACCGCGTCATAGGCGAGCCGCCGTTCATCGGTCTGCTCCTGCTCCCGGTCACTTTCCTCGGATTCAATCTCGAACTCCGCAGTCTCCGACGAGTTCACATCGGAATCCATCATCTTGTCGATTTCCGCGTTGAGGTTCTCCGAGTGCACGTCCTCAATCTTCTCATTCTTCTTCTCGCCCTCTTGCGGTTTCGATGATGTTTGCTTACCTTTGCCGTCGGAAGACAAGCCTTGCGCAGGAGTGGAAAGGCTTTCCACCTTGTCTTTTGACAGTATAATGAGTTCGCCGCCATTGCGTTCAGCTTGTCTTTTGATTCTTTCAAGATTTCTGTCATCCAGAGTGTACCAACCGACAACTTCTGTATTGTCTTTATTGCGGCTCACTTCAAGCACTGCAATCGGACTGTTATCGTCAATCTTTATTGCGACCCAGTAATCCTGCTTCTTGCTTGGATTCGTTCTTCCTACGAGTTCCGTATTGTAAAGTGCCTTATTTAGAATATCCCGGCTCTGTTCCGGAGTAAACCGGTGACTCTTCGCATTCTTCTCGAAGATGTTCTTCTTTATGACCACAGGTTTGCCGTCCGCCCCGATGGCATCGCTCACGTTCTTCGGCAAGGCTGGCAGCTGAACATTTCTCGTGGGATTCGTGAAATCTTCGTCGGTCAGCTCATCGATGGAGTTTATCACGTCCACCTTCAGACTTCCGTCAGCATTCAGCGGGTTGCCCTGCCGGTCGGCGGCGGTTTTCTTTTTCCCCGCCTGCTTCTCCTGCCCGGCGTATAATTCACTCACATACCTCCCCAACGCCTCGCTGCTCTCAATGCCGCTCCGTGCTTTCCACTCGTCCGTGATGGCGGAATCCACTCCGTTCAGAGAACGGACATACTGCTCCACCTGCTTCTGCGCGTTATATGCGTGGCCGTGGCCGTTGATATGTCCGCCATAGACCGAGAGTTCGCTGTCCGCGTCTTCCAGTTCCGACTTGTGCCCGAACAGAAATTCGACAATCTTGCGGATGTTCGACGTGATGTCTTCGGCCGATTTAATCTCATTGACGGGAACAAGCCCCATAGATTTGTCCCGACGTTCAACAAGTCTGGTTTCTATGTCCTGAACTTCCTCGTCTCCCCAAAGGCTGCCCTGAACCGCACGCCCCTGGTCTCCGTCGGATTTTCCGGAATTATTCGTACTTTTGCCGTCAGAAACAGTGTTTTGAGGAGTAGCTGTGCCATTCCTCTTGCCCGAAAGGGTTTCGTCAGTGTCTGTCGTATTGCCGGAGGCACTGTTTCCCTTTTCATTGGAAGTTGAAGATTCGTCGGCCTTGCGTTGCGCCTCCTGCGCGGCTTTCCGCTCTTCGGTAATCCGCTTCGCCTCGTCGATGAGGCTTGCAGGGGAGGACGGTTTTCCGGAAACTTCATCCGGGATGTTGCCGTTCTCCGAACTTTTCGTATCTTTGCCGTCAGAAGAGGTGTCTTGCAGAGGAGCTGTGCCATTCTGCTTGCCTTTCTTGGGTTCGGAATCGATGTCAATACTACCGTCCGAGACACCTTTCTTTTCATAGGCCGTGAGCAACCATTTATCTCTTGGTGTTCCTTCAAATTCCCTGCTGACAACAGCAATGTGAGTTGCGGATTCCAACTTGATTCTATTGTCGCTCTCCTCGACAATAGTCATCCGGTCGAGGATTTCCTGTAAGTCGTCGACTACTTCCGGATGTTTGTTCAAGATTTTTTCAAGACCGGCTTTCCTATTCCCCCAGACTATGGAAATCTCACCGATGTCTTTGTGGTGCAACGCGCCGACTACCTCTCCGCTTTTTATTCTGCGGAGAAACGCTATGGCTTCTTTGGCCTTTCCTCTGAAATTGTCATAGATAGCCCCGAACGGGCCGCTTCCTACGGGCTTTACTTCTCCTGCTGCTCCATCTGCTGCATCGCCTGAAAGAGCATCAGAAGCTTGTTCTTCTGAACCTCCGCTTTCCGCTTGCTGTCGCTGCTCTCCTGCGGCTGACTGCCGTTGTCCGCCTGTGGTGTAGGTTTCTGTGTTGTATCCATATTCTTCGAGAATTTCTCTGATTATGCTCTCCTTGCTCTGCACGCCCCCGAGAAAGAGGTCTGCCTGTCCCGTGGCGGCCATCTCCGCCTTCGGGTTGTACAAAGATAGCAAATTTTTCAGACCGTTCACCTTTGCCCCGTTTACCGTGTTGGCGATGAGCTGCACCGTGACTTCGGCAAGCGGATTCTCCCCGAAAAATCGTTGTGAAATAAGTTCCGCCGTGCAAAGTACATAGCACGAAAAATTGCTATATTTGCATCGTCGTGAAAGACAAAATTCAAAGAGACACTGATATGAAAACTACAACGAGGAAAACGAGCGTAGAAGTTTTCCTCAAGACGAGGAAGGCGAACTCCGACTACAACAAGGCGCACACCCCGAAGAAGCTGAGCCGGACAATGGAGGCCGCGCTCAAGATGAAAGGGGCAATCGAGGTCAATGATGTGACCCTGTTCTTCAGATAAAAAATAGGAGACCAAGCAATGGATAAGAGTACAATAGAAAAAAAGGGGACCGCTTCCGAAGAGAATGCGACCAAGACTGACAGGCCGAAGTACAACAAGACGTGGCAGGCTCTGATGGATAATCCCATAAATATGGTGGTGTACGACAAGACACTTTTTTACAGGTAGCCGTATGCGTTATCTCGTTGATACGAACATTTTCATCTTCATCGCGACCGACCCGTCCAGGCTGTCGAAGGATGTGGCTCACATTCTCGGTGACTACGACACTCAGATATGCCTGAGTATGGAGTCCGTGAAAGAACTCATTGTCGCGTACAGGAACAGAGGCTTTGACATCCGGAGGTGGAGTTCCGTATCCGAGTTCATCAGAGACTTGCGCACGGAATACTATTTCCAGCTCCTGCCCGTTGGCATCGAGACTATGGAGACATATTCAAAGCTTCGCCTGAATGTCGCGGAGGAGCATTGTGACCCGAGCGACCACGTGATAATCTCCCAGGCACTCACGGAGCAGCTGCCGCTGATTTCAAGCGACAGGAAATTCAAGTTCTACAGAAGACAGGGACTCGACTTGATTTACAACGAATAACGCGGAGTGTGTCCCTCACGCGCAAACTTCTGATTATCAAAACATAAGTTCAAATCTGTTTTTCCGTCTGAACACTCCCGCCGAATTGAAGTCATCCGTAATCATCTTGGTCACGTCAATAGGCGGCAGGATGTCAGGCGCTGGTTCAGTCAAGTAGCCGTCAAGAAGGGTGGTTTCAGAATCAGAAGATGACCTCCGTTCAGTCGGATATCGGCCGGAATCGGGCTGGCCCAGAAAGTGACGAATGTTCGGAGGCATCTTTTTGCCCACTTTTCACGCGGGCTACTTGATCCTGTACGGCTGGTCTTCGTAGAGGAGGTATTTCTTCGCCTTGCGTATCCATTTCTGCTCCTCGACCTTGACGTGCTCGCGCATCACGGCGGCTTCGGCGTCCCCCCGGATGTAGTCGAGAATGACCGGGTCGGAAAGTTTCATCGGGAAGCCGCCTTCGAGACGGAAGTCCGGGAACTGCTGCCTGAACCAGTGCAGGAGATAGATCGTGTGCAGGAGGGAGTGGTATTCGGCGCCGGGCTGCAGAAGCAGCTGGTAGCCGTAGCATTTCTTGCCTTCATAGAGCCCGCAGGCCGGGGTGAACGAGCAGGGGCGCATCATAACCCCCTCCGAAGCGGGCGGCGGGATGATTCCGTTCGAGGGGGACGCCGTCTTGACGAACGGGGCTCCGATGTATTCGTAGGGACGCGCCGTGCCTATGCCCGGGGATATGTTGGTGTTGTTCCACAGGCCGCCGCCGCTGTAGAGCTCGCAGGTGAACATACCGGGGATGTCCGAGCAGGGGGCTATCGCCCAGGGGAGCAGCGTCCTCGTGGAGTCCGACGCGTTCGCGGAGATCACGTGCAGGGCGAAGCCGGCCCCGAGTTCGGAGTGGTAGAGCAGCGCGAGCTCCCCGAGCGAAAGCCCGTGACGGGGCGGCACCTTCGCCGTGTGCGGTTCGCATTCCCCCTGCGGCATAGAGCCTTCAACCACGCGGCCGGCCGGGTTGATATGGTCAATGACATAGAGCGACGGCGCGTCGTCTCCGAGGTCCCTCAGAGTCTCCATCAGAGCCATAACATCCTTGGTGTAGTTGAACCAGCGCACGCCCGTGTCCTGGATTTCGACCACCACGGCGTTCAGCCCCCGCAGCTCCTCCGCGCTGAACTCTATGTGGTTCGTCAGAGGGGACAGTTCCGTGTCCCTCGGTGAGAAGACCGTCCTGAGATTGCCGCGCTGCCGGAAAATCTCGTACATATACCGTCCCGTGGCGGTGTCCCAACAGTTCTGGGTGCAGAAACATCCGACGGCTCCGTCTACCAGAGCCTTGTCGAGCTGTTCCTGAAGCGGGGTCGTCCTGAAAGAGAACATAGGCTTTGAGATGATTTCGCTATCCGATGATCTTCTTCGCGATGCCGATGACCTCGTCCGCAAGGGCGTCGGCGGCCTCCTTCGTGGAAGCCTCGGCATAGATGCGGATGATCGGCTCGGTGTTGGAGCGGCGCAGATGGACCCACTTCTTCTCCGCCTCGAAAGAAATCTTGACCCCGTCGAGAGTGTTGACGTCCTCGTCGGCATACACCTTCTGCACCTCGGCGAGAATCTTGTCTATCAGGGACTTGTCCGAAAGCTCAATCTTGTTCTTCGCAATCGTGTACTCCGGATATGTCCGACGCAGTTCGGAGACCTTCATCTTCTTCTCCGCGAGGTTCGTGAGGAACAGTGCCACGCCCACCATCGCGTCACGCCCGTAATGCAGGGCCGGGTAGATGACCCCCCCGTTCCCCTCTCCGCCTATGAGGGCGCCGCACTCCTTCATCTTCGTCGTCACATTCACCTCCCCGACAGCGGCCGCGAAATACTCGCCGCCGAACTTCTCCGTGACGTCTCGCAGCGCACGTGAAGAGGACAGGTTGGAGGCGGTGGCCATCGAATATGGCGCACAGACCTCCTCCAGCGGCTTCCCGCTGCGCAGAGCCTCGTCATAGGCCCGCCCGAGCAGGTAGTCGGCGACGCTCACGAGCGTGTACTCCTCGCCGAAAGGCTGCCCGTCCTCGCAGATGAGGGCGAGCCGGTCCACGTCCGGGTCGACTGACACCCCGAGGTCGGCCTTCTCCTTCACCACCGTCCCGCAGAGCTGCACGAGGTTCGCCGGAAGGGGCTCCGGATTGTGCGCGAACTCGCCGGTCGGCTCGCAGTTGAGTTCGACGCGCTCCACTCCGAGCCGTTTCAGCAGCCTCGGCATTATGATTCCGCCCACGGAGTTCACCGCGTCGAGCACCACCTTGAACCCCGCCTTGCGCACGGCATCCGCGTCGACGGCCGGCAGCGCGAGCACCGCGTCCAGATGCTCGTCGGTGAAATCGTGCTCCACGACCGTTCCCAGCTTCTCGACCGGAGCGAAGTCAAAGTCCTCTTTTTCAGCGCATTCGAGTATCGCAGCCCCCTCCTGCGCGTTGAGGAACTCGCCTTTTTCGTTCAGAAGCTTCAGCGCGTTCCACTGCTTCGGATTATGCGAGGCGGTGAGGATGATTCCGCCGTCGGAGCCGGAGAAAGTCACTGCCATCTCGGTGGTCGGAGTCGATGCGAACCCGGCCTTGACCACGTCCACTCCGCAGGAGATCAGCGTTCCGCAGACGATGTCCTCGACCATTTCGCCGCTGAGCCTCGCGTCTTTACCGACCACGACGCGATAGCGCTCCCCCTCCGCCTTGGGACGGCGTTCACGCAGTTTCGCGCAATAGGCGTATGTGAATTTCACGATGTCAATCGGGGTCAGAGCCTCGCCGGGATTGCCTCCGATTGTGCCCCGGATTCCGGATATTGATTTGATCAGCGTCATAATATTACAATACTTCGGTAAAATTTACCGATAATTTAAAAATCGAGCAGGCTAAAAGCCGG
>CAVIXF010000039.1:0-12804 GCA_963646585.1 Candidatus Gastranaerophilales bacterium HUM_1
GTATATCTCCGCGGGTTCGGCAGCTTCATCATCAAGCACAGGGCTGAGAAGACGGCTCGCAACATCACCAAGGAGGTCACCATCACCATCCCGGCTCACGACATCCCGGCGTTCAAACCGTCGAAGTCTTTCGTAAACCAGATTAAGAAATAGGTAAGAAACCTTCGGGTTTCCAAGTTTTTAAAATCTATAGAATATGCCAAACGGAAAAAAGCACAAGAGGCATAAGATGGCGACTCACAAGCGCAAGAAGAGATTGCGCAAGAACAGGCACAAGAAGAAGTAGCCTGTCCGAGTCTGCCACCAAGCAGTCTTGCAAAATGAAGGCTGGCCCGGGCGGCCGGCCTTTTTCGAGTTTAATAAAAAGCGGTCTGCGGCGTTGTGTTTCTTGATAAAATTCTCACAACCGCAAGGTTGCTGCGGTTTAGTAAGCAATAAGTTGGTGAAGATTTCTTCAAAACACGCCCTGCATCCCATCTTTTTATTGAAATCCTACTGTTATTAATTTTTTTGTCAATAAAATTTCAATGGACACCGGAAAAGAATCCGTAAAAGATCTCGTGGTTGAAGTCAGTTCGTCCGAAGTCTCCATCGCCCTGATGGAGAACCATCGGCTGATTGAACTCAACAAGGAGTCGGTTCAGGGGCACAGCTTTTCGGTGGGGGACGTCTACCTCGGTAAGGTGAAGAAGCTCCTGCCGGCGCTCAATGCCGCTTTTGTGGATATCGGCGACGAGAAAGAGGCGTTTGTCCATTACCTCGACCTGGGGCTCTATTTCAATGCGTTCGACGAATTCGTAAAAAGATCCAATCCGAACTCCGACCTCAAGGGGATATATTCCCACATCAAGATCGGAACTCCGCTGGAGAAGGAGGGGCGCATCGAGAAGGTGCTCAGCGCGGGGCAGATGATAATCGTCCAGATTGTCAAGGAACCGATTTCGACGAAAGGTTCGCGGCTCACGGCTGAAATTTCATTGGCAGGACGCAACATCGTACTTCTTCCGTTCGCGGAGAAGGTCAGCGTATCACAGAAAATCGCTTCAAAAGAAGAGAAGAAACGGCTTGAAACACTGGTGAAGAGCATTCTTCCGCGCAATTACGGCGCAATCATCCGCACGGCGGCCGAGGGCAGGAATGCAGCGGTGCTCGACGCGGAGGTTATGTCCCTCATCGAAAAATGGGAGGGCTCCTGGAAGAAGATAGCTTCGTCGAAGAAGGTGCAGCAGCTTTTCACCGAGTACAGCAAGACCACCACGGTTCTCCGGGACCTGCTCAACGACTCGTTCAGCAACATCTACATCAACAACGAGAAAATCTACGAAGAGGCCCGGAAGTACATCTCCCTCATTTCTCCGGATCAGGAGAAGATAGTGAAGCTCTATGAGGGGAGGGAACCGATTTTCGACCATTTCGAGGTCACGCGTCAGATCAAGAGCTCGTTCGGGAAGGTCGTCCCTCTCAGGCAGGGGGCCTATCTCGTGATCGAGCACACCGAGGCTCTGCACGTGGTGGACGTCAACAGCGGTACGAGAGCCAAGAACAAGGAGCAGGAGCAGAACACCTACGACGTCAACTGCTATGCTGCGGAGGAGATTGCCCGTCAGCTGAGGCTGAGGGATATGGGCGGAATCATCATCGTCGACTTCATCGATATGGAGACGGCCGAGCACCGCAACAATCTCTACAAATATATGCAGCAGCTGATGGAGGGGGACAGGGCGAAGCACAACGTGCTGCCGCTCACCAAGTTCGGGCTTATGCAGATCACCCGTCAGCGGGTGCGCCCGGCGATCGAGATGAACACCCTTGAGGTGTGTCCGGTCTGCCACGGCACAGGAAAAATATCTTCGAGCATCGTGATCGACGAGACCATCGAACGGAAGCTCGCCTACTATGTGGAGGACAAGAAGATGACTTCCCTCGTCCTTAAGGTCGGCCCCATCCTGGGGGCGTACCTCACCAAGGCTGGCATCTTCGAGACCAGCATTCTGGGCAGATGGAAAAAGAAGTACAAGTGCAGGCTGAAGCTGGAGACGTCGTCGGACTTCTCTGTCCTGCAGAATGAATTTTATGATGAGAAGGGAGCGAGACTCGAATGAGTCCCGCTCTTTTTTTCGGAGTCCACGCGTTTTCGGCGGCAGGAGTCGGTGCGGGGGGGGTCTTCGGGTGACGCCTCCTTGGAAATTTCGCCTCCCGCCCGAAAAGCAGGATGATTTGACCGGATTTTTCCCCTCCTACAACGACACCAAGGACACCGGATACAAGGCCTGGGAATACAGGAAGGATGCGGTGGTGAAGTATGTCAGGACGGTGAAGCCGGATCTTCACGGATTCCAGGAGGTCAGGCCGACCCAGGCTAACTACCTGAAGAACGGACTCTCCGACCTCTACGGCTGGTACGACATCGACCGCAACACGGGCAAGGACATCAGCAGCGGGACACCGGCCACCGAGGGGGTCGCGCTCGCGTGGCGTCTCGACCGTTTCAAAGTCGAGGACAAGGACAAGGGCTTCATCTGGCTTGCGGACAATCCGCACGAGATACCGGGTCTCCAGAGCGACGGGACTTTCTGCTGGGGCAGCGGGTGCCGCCGGGTGCTGATATGGGTCAAGGCGACGGACCTCAAGCACGACAACCGGACCGTATGGTTCTTCGCGACCCACTTCGACAACAAGAGTTCCGAGGCGAGACAGAAGTCTGCGGAGCTCTGCATCTCCCAGATTCTGGAGGTGACGGGCTTTGAAGACCTCAACAAGGACAACACCGTTCCGATCTATCTCGTCGGCGACCTCAACTGCGTCCCTACCTCCACCGACATCAACACCCTGAAGGCGTCGATGTACAACGCCGCGAACAACGCTCCGGACAAGGACGTGACTCTGACGTTCAACGGATTCACCAAGCCGCAGAGGACTCTGGACTACATCTACTATGTCGGGCCTGTCCAGCCGAAGGCATACAGGGTGCACACCGAGGACTACGGGGTGGAGTTCATATCGGACCACTATCCGATCACCTTCGAGGCTCTGTACAAGTGATTTGTACAGTCTTTTTGGTCTATATCCCTTTTTTCATCGGTCGTGTACGCCCGGTACACTCCCTCTTCAAAAAGAAATCTATCCTCAAAAATCCTGCACAAATCTGCTCCTGGTGATTTTGGGGAAGTTTTTCAGTTTTTCAGTCGCCGCCGACCGTCAGGGAGCGGACCAGCACGGTCGGGATGCCGACCGAGACGGGGACTGACTGGTCTTTGCCGCAGGTCCAGGTGCCGTCGCTGATTTTCAGGTCACGGCCGACCATCGTGATGTCCGCGAGAGCCTCCGGGCCGTTCCCGATGACGTTTATGTCCTTGACGGGCGCGGTCAGCCTGCCGTTCTCGATGAGGAATCCGCTGTTTACATAGAACGTGAAGTCGCCCTCGCCGATCTGCACCTGGCCGTTGGAGAACTCGTCCACGTATATCCCCTTTTTGACTGAAGCGATGATGTCCGACGGGTCGGCGTCACCGCTTTCCATATATGTCGCCCTCATCCTCGGTATCGGGTTGAAGCGGAAGCTCTCCCGACGGCCGTTCCCGGTGGGGGCGACACCGTAGTGGGCGGCGCTGATGCGGTCGTGGAGGTAGCTGGTGAGCACGCCGTCCTCGACCATATAGGTCTTCTGTCCGCGCACCCCCTCGTCGTCATAGAAGCAGGCCCCCCGGTTGCCGGGGATCGTCCCGTCGTCAATGATGCTGATTCCCGCCGCGCAGACCCTCTGTCCTATGCGTCCGGAGAATATCGACTGGCCCTTCCTGTTGAAATCCGCCTCGAATGCGTGCCCCATAGCTTCGTGGAGCAGGATTCCGGATGCGCCCGCGCCCATCACCACCGGCATCCTCCCGCCTTTCGGCCTCACCGCCTCGAAGCGTGCGTCGAGATTCTTCAGAACAGCGTCGACAATCTCGTCCACAAGCGACTCGGTGAGCATCTCCGCCCCCATACGGAAGCTCCGGGACTCCGATTTGGTTATCACCGCGTTCTTCCCGTCGGCCCCCTTGCCGGAGAACACCACGGACACGGACAGGCTGCCCATAGGCCTGGTCTCCGCAGTGAGTTCGCCGAAGGAGTTGAACATCATCACGCGGCTGACGCTGTCGGAAATCTGGGCGATGACCTTCTCCACCCGGCTCTCGCGCCTCCGCAGCTTCTCTTCGGCGAGTTTGAGCATCCCCGCCATTTTCGCTCCGCCGCAGTTCTCCCAGTCCTCCGCCATCCCGTAGAGGCTGTTCCCGCCCTGCGGGCCTGTCCCGAAGTCAGTCCCTGTCCCTGAGGATGTTCCTGCCGTTGTCCCGGCCTGAGCTCCTGTCATTCCGGAGATCCCTGTCGCTCCGGCGAGCCCTGTCACTCCGGCCGTGCGGGAAGCCCTTTTCCCGCCACGCCCGGTCGGAACGGCGCGGACGCGTTCTCCCGAAGTCCCGCAGATTGCCGAGGCCGCCCGGACAGCCGCCTCCATATCCCCGTACTCCGTGCTTTCACAGTAGGCGTATCCCGTCCTCTCGCCGCACAGCACGCGGACTCCGGCTCCGAAATCCTCGTGGCGGCCTCCGGACGTCACCTTTGAGTCCTTCAGAAGAAGGCTGGAGTAGGAGGTGTGTTCAAAATATATGTCGGCGAAACCCGCCCCGGAGGCAGTCGCAAGCGCGACAAGTCTGTCGAGCGATTCTCTGCTTACGCAAAAATGTTCAAGATATTCGTTCATATTGTCATCTGTCTCCGGCATATTCCCGGCATATCCCCGGCATATTCATAGATTTTCCGGCATCTTTTCCTCTTTTTCTTTCACGGATTCATAGACCGCCCTGATGCTGTCATATTTATCCCTGTCCCTCACTATGACTTCGCCGCTCTCCTTGAAACCTTCCGCGACGACCTTGAACGGCGGGTTCGTGTTGTCCGCGAGTATCCATCTGTCGCAGAGCCGGGTGTAGTCGCTGAAGAAATATTCGAGACCCATATAATATCTGCGGACGATGGTGTCCCGGGAGATGTTGTGTCCCCCTTTCTCGACCCTCGCCCTGACCCGTTCGGCCGCCAGTTCCGGACTGTCGAGCCAGAAATATATGACCGTGACGAAATATCCCCCTTTCTGGGCGTCCGCAATCATACGGAGCATAGTCCGCGTCGCGAGCGTGGTCTCGATTCCGAAATCCTTCTTCTTGCGGAACAGATACTGGATCTTCATCAACATATAGCGGCTCGCCTGAAGGGGCACCTTCTCCGGGCCGTAAGGCGAAAGGCCCTTGGCGAACTCGTCGGAATTGACAAATTCGCTGCACTCGAGCATCTCCGGAAGCAGGGAGTACGAGGCTGTCGTCTTTCCGGAGCCGTTGCATCCGGACACTATGTAGAGTTTTGGCATAGAATTGTCGTTTTGTCACAGCTCCCTGTCCGCATCGCCCGAAACGCCGTAGCCGAACAGCGCGAAGTCCCCCAGGCAGGGGTCGTCGGGGAAGATGTCCCGGAAGCAGCCGGTGATTTCGGTGGCCGTGACGATGTCCTTCTGCCGCCTCGCCGTGAGCCCGAGCCCGAAGGCTACATTGTAGACGTGCACGTCCAGCGGTATCAGCAGCCCCCGCCGGTCTGTGCGCCTCCATACTCCGAGGTCCACCTTGCCGTCGTCCCTGACCAGCCACCGTCGCATCATATTGATTTTCTTGTCGGGGGCTTTCCTGTCGGGCTTCCGCCCGTAGACCTTCACCCGGAAATCTTCGACGCCCAGGTCTTCGAGACTCGAATCCGGCTTTCCGCCCCGCTCCTCATAAAGCGCCCGGAGCCGTCCGCAGATCTGCGCGAACTCGCTCCATTTCACCGTCCTGTGCAGGCTCCCGCCCCCGTCGCGGTAATCTCCGCACATAACATAGTCGAAAGGCCTCCACTCCATCTCGTCAAAGGCCCGGGCGCAGTCCCTCACGATCATACTCCTTCTGCCCCAGGCGAGATGGGCGGCGATGACTGCCGCGATCTCCACGTCGGCTATGCCGCACTCCCCGGCGGCGCGGCTGTCGGCGAAACGCCTCGGGAAGATGATCGGATCCTCAGTGAAGTATCTCCTGTCGTTGTATTTCTCCGCACGCTCGATGAGCAGCGCCCTTGTTTTCTCGTCCATATAGTCTCAACTGCGGAGCAAAATTAAAGCCTGTTTGCAATTTTTACAAGAAATTTGATAAATTTGCAAGATTATGAATACGGACATTGAATACGAGGGAAACTTATGAAGAAAGTTTCGTTGACACTCCTGACAGGACTGGTCCGATTTTTTTCGCTCTTTCCGTTGAAGATGCATTACCGCCGGGTGAAGTTCATCGCCTGGGTGATGCGCAGCGTCGTCGGCTACCGGCGGGAGGTCATCGCGATCAATATGGGGCGTTCGTTCACCCCGTCCCAGTACTACTACGACACGCTCGTCAGCTTCTGCAATGAATATTACCGTCATATAGCCGAGATAATCGTCGAGGCGATATGGTTCGCCGGGGCCACGCGGAAGAGGATGTATGATTCCGGGCTGCTCAAGATAATGAATTCCAGGCTTCTGGAAAATATGTACGAATCCTCGCCCTCAGTCATCGTGTTCTACTCCCATTGCGGGAACTGGGAGCTGATGGGCGGCATCCCATATTCGCAGTGCGCCGACGCGGGGGCTATCTCCATTCCGGAATCGCGCTTCCGCTGCGTCTACAAGCCCCTGTCGAGCAAGGTCTGGGACGAGTTCTTCCAGCGCAACCGGACCGTGCTGAACGACAGCCGCGACCTGATGGTCGATTCCGACCGCCTGCTGCGCTATATGTTGAGCCACAGGGACGAGAAGCTGGTGTATTTCCTCAACATAGACCAGTGCCCCTATGTTTCGAACGTGGATATAGGGACGTTTATGAACCAGCCGACGAAAGCCTACCTCGGCCCGGCGGAGATCGCCCACAAGTTCGGATTCTCGGTGCTGTATATGAGTTTCGAGAGGATGGCGCAGGGGCGTTACGAGCTGACTTTCAACACCATCTGCGAGAACGCCTCGGAGGTGGAGCCGAAAGATATAATACGGAGATATTACGACAATCTTGAAGCCGAGATCCGCCGCCATCCAGACAACTGGCTGTGGTCGCACAAGCGGTGGAAGTAGAAAGTGGGGTTGTTCATCATTAATGTCTCCCGGAATGGACTGAATACATATAAATATACGAAGATTCAGATGAGTATGAGATATGTTTTTATGATATTGACGGCTGCGGCGTTCGGGCTCGTTGTCCCGGCTCCGGCGGCCTCCGCGCAGACGGTTTCCTCGCAGCAGGTTTCCTCGCAGACGGCGTCCGCTCCTGACGTCTCCGGACAGACCCCAGTCGCGCTGAAGATTTCAGTCAAGGCCGTGAACGAGAGGTTCTATGCCGGGCCTTATGCGAAATATGCGGCCAGGTACCTCGGCATCGACGCCGTGCAGAACTCCGGCGCGTCCACCCGGCTGATTTGGGTCAGCATAGTTCCGGAGGCGGCCGGGCCGAGCGTGGAGCTTTCCCGCAGTTTCGGGAAGCCGGAGGGGGACAGGGCCGACTTCTCCTCCGTCCCTCTTCTGAAGAGCTGCGTGGGGCAGCGCAGCGTGGAGATGGCGGCCGCGCAGACAGCCGACCAGATTATGACAATCCGTCAGAAGCGTCACCAGATCATCACCGGGGACACCGATATGTCCCTGTCCGGAGAGACCCTCAGACTCACGCTCGAAGAGTTCGCCAGGCAGGAGAAAGAGCTGCTGAAGATGTTTCTCGGCTACACTGTGACGACGGATCTGGAGGGCGAGTTCACCGTGCTGCCGAAGAAGGAGGACGGAAACCGTCTCTATGTCGCCTTCCGCATTTCGGACAACGGGCTTTTCCCGGCCGAGCATCTTGAGGGGCGGATGGTCACGCTTGAGCTGACTCCTCTGAACGTCCCGGAAAAGACGGAGACCCCGGCGGACTCGGAGCAGCAGGTCAGGAAGAAGACCCCGAAAGGGAAGGTGCTGAAGGTCATAAGCGAATATGTCCCGGCCGAATGCGGCGTGAAACTGCGTGACGGCGTGGATGTCCTCCTTCAGGGCGTCCTGACCGTTCCGCAGCTCGGCTACGAGACGGTGCGCGAGGAGTTCGTCCCGGCGAAATAAAAGATAAATCAACAAACAGACAATATTATGACAATCAAAGATTTGAATCCGCAGCTCGTGTGGAACAACTTTTACGGAATCACGCGCATCCCGCGTCCGTCGAAGCACGAGGAGAAGATAGCGAAATACCTCTATGACTGGGGTGTGAACCACGGCTTCGAGACCACGATCGACGGAGACCCGATCGGGAACGTGATCATCCGCAAGCCCGCGACTCCGGGCTGCGAGAATATGAAGGGAGTGATTCTTCAGGGGCATATGGATATGGTGCCGCAGAAGAACGCCGACACCGTGCACGATTTCGAGAATGACCCGATTGAGACCGTCGTCGACGGGGAATGGGTCCGTGCGAAGGGCACGACTCTCGGCGCGGACAACGGACTCGGAGTGGCTCTCGCCCTTTCGGTTCTCGAATCCGACAATCTGAAGCACGGACCGCTCGAAGTTCTCGTTACCTTCGACGAGGAGACGGGGATGACCGGAGCGCAGGCTCTCAAGCCTGGTGTGCTGAAAGGGGAGATTCTCATCAACCTCGACTCTGAAACCGAGGGCGAGCTCTATGTCGGCTGCGCCGGCGGGCTGGACGCTTCGGCTTTCGCGGAATATGTCCCCGCCGAGCCTGAAAAGGACTGGAAGTGTATGTCGCTGGCGGTCAAAGGCTTCAAGGGAGGACATTCCGGAATGGACATCAATCTGTACCGGGGGAACGCCAACAAGGTGATGGCGCGGGTTCTTTATTCTCTCCTGACCAAGGCCGGCGTGAAACTGCTCGACCTTGAAGGGGGCACGCTCCGGAACGCGATTCCGCGCGAGGCTTTCGCGACTGTCTATGTCCCTGCGGCAAAGGTGGTTGAGGCGAAGCGCGTGGCGGAGGAGACTTTCGCCGCAATCAAGGCTGAATATGCCACTACCGACCCGGATGCGGCTATGGTCTTCGAGCCGTACAAGTGCGAGGAAGGGGAGTGCTGCGACCACGGCGAGTGCCTCTATGTCCCGGATGGGGACGCGCTGCGCTTTGTTCGTGCGATTCTCGCCTGCCCTGACGGCGTGGAGAGGATGAGCGCGGACATCCCGAACCTTGTCGAGACTTCCAACAACCTGGCTGTCGTGAAGATAGAGAAAGGCAAGTTCACGCTCAAGACCCTGATGCGAAGCTCGGTGGATTCCGAGAAGGAGGCGCTCGCCGAGAAGTTCGACGCTGTGTTCAAGCTCGCCGGCATCTCAACGGAGTTCACGGGCGGCTATTCCGGCTGGGCTCCGAACCCTTCCTCCGCGATTCTCGCAACGATGAAGAAAGTCTATAACGAACTCTACGGAAAAGAGCCTGCGGTGATGGCGATTCACGCCGGACTCGAATGCGGAATCCTCAGCGGGGCATATCCGCACTGGGATATGGTCTCATTCGGCCCGACCCTCCTCAGCCCGCACTCTCCGGACGAGCGCGCCCACATCCCGTCAGTGGCGAAGGCCTGGGATTTCCTCAAGGCGGTGCTCGCGGCGATTCCGGAGGCTTGAATACTCGATAATATATAAATACGACAGATATGTTCAAAGGACAACCCAAAGGGCTTTTCGCCCTTGCCCTCGCCAACACGGGTGAGCGTTTCGGCTACTACACGATGCTGGCGATATTTATGCTCTTCCTTCAGGCGAAGTTCGGCTGGGAGCAGGCTCTCGCAAGCCAGGTCTATTCAATCTTCCTCGCCGCGGTCTATTTTATGCCGGTCGTGGGCGGATGGCTCGCAGACAAGATAGGATACGGCAAATGCGTCGTGACGGGAATCAGCGTGATGTTCCTCGGCTACCTGCTTCTCGCCGTGCCTACCGCCGCCAACACTCTCGGAGTGGCGATGATGCTCGGAGCGTTGCTTCTCATCTCCGTGGGAACGGGACTCTTCAAGGGCAATCTCCAGGTGATGGTCGGCAACCTCTACGACGACCCGCGCTACAGCTCGAAACGCGACGCCGCGTTCAGCCTCTTCTATATGGCTATCAACATCGGAGCGATGTTCGCCCCGTCCGCGGCCACCGCGATAACCAACAGGTTCCTCGCGAAGGCGGGACTCATCTACAAGGCTGACATTCCGGCTCTCGCGCACCAGTTCATCGGCGGGACGATCACTCCGGAGAACACGGAGAAGCTTTCCTCCCTCGCTTCGCAGATGCCCGGGGCCGGGGCCTCCTCGATGGGTCTGGGGGATTTCTGCTCCTACTACATAGAGAACCTTTCCACCGCCTACAATATGGGATTCGCGGTCGCCTGCGTCTCGCTCGTGGTCTCAATCCTCATCTATTTCGGTTGCCGGGGCTGGTTCCGTCACGCGGACGTGAACGCAAAGCAGGCCAAGGCCGCCAATGTGCAGGTCGAGGAGCTTTCTCCGAAGCAGACCCGCGAAAGAATCGTGGCCCTTTGCCTCGTGTTCGCCGTCGTGATCTTCTTCTGGATGGCGTTCCATCAGAACGGCCAGTCGCTCACCTGGTTCGCCCGTGACTACACTCAGGCCACCGCCACCGGTTTCACCCGTTTCGGATTCAACATCTGGATTCTCGCCCTTGTGGCGGTCTCCATCTACACTCTCTTCGGAGCGTTCCAGTCGGAGACTAAAAAGGGTAAGACGGTCTGCGGGCTCGTCACGGCCGCTCTTCTTGCGGGGGCGGGCTGGATTTACTCCCGTATGCCGGAGGTTCTCGACATCCAGCCGCAGCTTTTCCAGCAGTTCAACCCGTTCTATGTGGTGTTCCTGACCCCGATTTCGATGGCGATTTTCTCCGCCCTAGCCTCGAAGAAGACAGCGAAGCATCCGGATGGTCTTGAACCGTCCGCCCCGAAGAAGATAGGTCTCGGAATGTTCGTGGCGGCTCTGGGCTATCTCGTGATGATAGTGGCCTCGGTCGGCCAGCCTTCTCCGGCGCAGCTCGGCGGCACTGTCTCGCCTGACCCTGTCGTTCCCGCCTACCTCATCAGCACCTATCTCGTCCTCACCTTCGCGGAGCTTCTCCTTTCTCCGATGGGCATCTCCTTCGTCTCCAAGGTTGCTCCGCCGAAGTACAAGGGTCTTATGATGGGTCTCTGGTTCGCGGCGACGGCAATCGGCAACTATCTCAGCTCCGTCCCGGGCCTCCTCTGGAACGCCGTTCCGCTCTGGGCCAACTGGGCGATCCTGCTCGCGCTCTGCGTCATCGCCGGAGTGATTATGTTCGCGATGATGAAGAAAATCGAGGCCGCCACGAAGTGACCCTACCGGACATCCGGAACCCTGCGTTCCGGCAAATTGACCTCGTTGTCAAAAGTTTTTGTAAATCGGAGAAAAATCCCTATCTTTGCAGCCCATTGCGGAAAGCCGTGCCTACTGTCGGCTCGCAATGGACTGCAATTTATTTATAAACATTTAGTTACAAACAAAATGATCAAACAGTACGAAACCGTTTTCATTGCAACTCCCGTTTTGTCTGATGTTCAGATGAAGGAAGCGGTTGCCAAGTACACCGGATTCATCAAAGAGAATGGTGGTGAAATCGTGTACGAAGAGGACTGGGGTCTCCGTCAGCTGGCTTATCCTATCCAGAAGAGGACTTCGGGCTTCTATTATCTCATCGAGTTCAAGGCCGAGCCTTCGCTGATCGCCGGTCTTGAGACGCAGTATCGCCGTGACGAGCGCGTAATCCGTTTCCTCACGTTCGCGATGGACAAGCACGCGGTCGCTTACGCGGAGAAAAGAAGGGCTAACAAAGCAGCAAAGAAGGAGGAGTAAACTATGGCACAGAACAATGAAATCCGTTATCTCAACCCTCCTACAGTCGAGGTGAGAAAGAAGAAATACTGCCGTTTCAAGAAGGCGGGAATCAAATATGTCGATTACAAGGACGCAGAGTTCCTCAAGAAGTTCCTCAACGAGCAGGGGAAGATTCTTCCTCGCCGTCTCACCGGGACCTCGCTCAAATTCCAGAGGAAAGTGGCTCAGGCAGTGAAGCGTGCGCGTCATCTTGCGCTTCTCCCGTATGTAACCGACCTTATGAAATAACAGGAGGACAGCTATATGGAAATTATCTTGAAGAAGGATGTGGCCAATCTCGGTCACGCTGACGACATCGTCAAAGTGAAGACAGGATATGCTGTCAACTACCTCATACCTCAGGGATATGCGATTTTCGCGACTGAATCCGCAAAGAAGATCCACGCGGAGAACCTCCGCCAGAGGGCGCACAAGGAGGCCAAGTTCCGCGCCGACGCGGAGGCTCTCGCAGCCAAGCTCGCCGAGACCGTCGTGAAGGTTTCCGCGAAGGTGAGCGAGACCGGAAAGATTTACGGCTCTGTCACCACGGCTCAGATCGCCGACGCTCTCGTGGCTCTGGGAATCAATGTCGACAAGAAGGACATCACCATTGCCGACGCGGTGAAGGAGCTCGGTTTCTACGAGGCGGCCGTGAAATGCTACAAGGACATCAAGGGTGTCGTGAAATTTGAAGTCGTTGCCGAATAGGGCTTCGCTTCGCGGTTTTGACAGGGGGCGGCTGAAAACTTCAGCCGCCCCCTTTTTTTATGCCGTATTACGGGAAGAGGACCGGGGAGCTTGCGCCTGACACAATTGTTTGTATATATGTAGCTTATGCCCTGTGATGGCTTCGGTATATGG
>CAVIXF010000040.1:0-12622 GCA_963646585.1 Candidatus Gastranaerophilales bacterium HUM_1
GGCATAAACGGAAGCGGAAAGCACTGCAACTGGTCGATGGCGACTGACGGCGGGCAGAACCTGCTCGCTCCGGGGCACACTCCGAAGAGCAATATGCAGTTCCTCGCGTTCTTCGTCTGCACCCTCAAGGCGGCGGCCGACTACGGCTCGCTGATAATGGCCTCGATAGCGTCCGAAACGAACTCGCACCGTCTCGGCGGCAACGAGGCGCCTCCCGCGATAATGTCCGTGTTCACCGGAGCCACGCTGAACCGTATGCTGGACTCCATAGAGGAGAAAATCAACGAGAGGAAACTCTCCCCTGACGAAAAGACTGAAATAAAGCTCGACATAGGCAAGATTCCGGAGATTCTCGTGGACAACACGGACCGCAACAGGACGTCGCCCTTCGCGTTCACGGGCAACAGGTTCGAGTTCCGCGCCGCCGGCTCTTCGACCAACTGCTCGATGCCGATGATAGTCCTGAACACCGCCGTGGCCGAGGAGTTGACCGAGTTCCGTGAGACGGTTGACTCTCTTGTGGAGAAGGGCGTGAAGAAGGACGAGGCCGTCCTCCAGGTCATCCGCCAGTTCATCATAGCCTCCAAGAACATCCGTTTCGAGGGCAACGGCTACAGCGAGGAATGGGTCGCCGAGGCCTCCAAGAGGGGTCTGCGCAGCGCGAACAATGTCACGGAGGCCTTCGGGGAGTATCTGCGTCCGGAGAGCGCGGCCCTCTTCAAGAGGTTCAACGTGTTCAACGACGTCGAGCTTGCCGCCCGCTATGAAATAAAGAACGAGACCTTCCTAAAGAAGGTTCAGATCGAGTCGAGGGTGATCGCCGATATGGCGGCGAACCACATCATCCCGACCGCCATCCGCTACCAGAACGTGCTCATCGAGAACATCCGGGGCATTCACGAGGTGTTCCCTGACGAGCTTGACACCCTGGCGAAGGACGAGATAAGCACTCTGCGCGAAATCATAGACCACGTGAACGTGATCCGCACCGCCTCGGCCGAGATGACGGAGATCCGCCACGGTCTGAACCGCAACCCGGACATCCCCGCGAGGGCGAAGGGCTACGAGAGGGACGTCCGTCCGAAGATGGCTCAGATACGCGAGCACATCGACGCTCTCGAGATGATAATCGGCGACGACCTCTGGCCGCTTCCGAAGTATCGCGAACTGCTCGCGGCGCTGTAAACAGTTTCCGTCTGAAGGAATCCGGCTTGAATTGAGAAATTCAGTCGGATTCTTGCTATCTTTGCGCCCTGTTTGTGTTTTAAATGAAGAAACTATGTGCGGAATCGTAGGCTATGTCGGGAGGCGCGAGGCGTATCCCATTCTTATAAAAGGACTTCACAGACTTGAATATCGCGGCTACGACAGCGCGGGGCTGGCTATGGTGGCTCCGGACGGCGGGCTGAACGTCTATAAATGCAAGGGGAAGGTCTCCGCTCTGGAGAATTTCGTCGAAGGAAAGAACCTCGGCGGGGTCTGCGGAATAGCGCATACGAGGTGGGCGACTCACGGCGAGCCGAACAGCACGAACGCCCATCCCCACTACTCCTGCTCGGAGAACATCGCGATAATCCACAACGGCATCATCGAGAACTGGTCGATACTCAAGGACGCGCTCGTCAGGGAGGGCTACACTTTCAAGAGCCAGACCGACACCGAAGTGCTTGTCAATCTGATTGAATATGTCCGTAATATGAACCGGTGCACGCTGCTTGAGGCCGTGCAGGGCGCGCTCAAGCAGGTCATCGGTGCGTATGCCATAGCTGTGGTGGAGAAGGGACACGACGACGAGATCATCGTGGCACGCCAGAGTTCCCCTCTTGTGGTGGGGATAGGCGACGGGGAATATTTCCTCGCTTCGGACGCGACCCCGATCGTGGAATATACGGACAGGGTGGTGTATCTTGAGGACGGCGAAATCGCGGTGCTCCATCGGGGAATGCCTCTGAAGGTCGTGAACTTCGACAACGACGCGTGTCCGGTGGACGTGAAAAGGCTGAAGATGAACATCTCCGCTCTTGAAAAAGGGGGATACAAGCATTTTATGCTCAAGGAGATACACGAGCAGCCGAAGACCATTCTGGACTGTATGCGCGGGCGCGTCAGCCCTGAGTCCTACGACGTGATACTCAGCGGAATACGTGACAACGCCTACCGTTTTCTGTCAGCGCGGCGGATTGTCATCGTGGCCTGCGGAACGTCCTGGCACGCCTCGCTCATCGGAGAGCATCTGATTGAAGACCTGTGCCGTATCCCGGTTGAGGTGGAGTTCGCTTCGGAGTTCCGCTACAGGAATCCGGTGCTCGGTCCCGAGGACGTGGTCATCGCCGTGTCGCAGTCCGGGGAGACGGCGGACACTCTGGCGGCGGTCTCGCTTGCGAAGGCTGCGGGCTGCTTCGTCTTCGGGATATGCAATGTCATAGGCTCGTCGATTTCGCGTGCGAGCGACTCCGGATGCTACATCCACGTCGGCCCGGAAATCAGCGTCGCCTCGACCAAGGCTTTCACGGGGCAGGTCACTGTCTTCGCGATGATAGCCCTCACGCTCGCCGGCACCCTGATGCGTATTCCGCGTGAACGTTTCGAGCAGCTTTCCAAGACTCTGCTGTCTCTCCCGGCTCTCGTGCAGGAGGAGCTTGACACTCTTGACGCTCCGGTGAAGGCTCTCGCGGAGAAATTCAAGGATACGAGGGATTTCATCTATATGGGACGGGGATATGAGTATCCTACCGCTCTCGAAGGTGCTCTGAAACTCAAGGAGATATCCTATATCCACGCCGAAGGCTATCCCGCCGCAGAGATGAAGCACGGCCCGATAGCCCTGATTGACAAGACTATGCCGGTTCTCGCCATCGCAGTGCCCGATTCCACTTACGAGAAGACTGCGAGCAATGTGCAGGAGGTCAAGGCCAGAGGGGGAGTGGTGATTTCGGTCGTCTCGAAGGACGACACGGTCGTGTCGGGGATGTCCGACTACTGCATACGTGTGCCGGCCGTCACCCCCTGCCTTATGCCGGTGCTCGTCGCCGTGCCTCTCCAGCTCTTCGCCTACTACATCGCCGACGCGAAGGGACTCGACGTGGACCAGCCGCGCAACCTCGCCAAATCCGTCACCGTGGAGTAGACCGCGGCCAGACGGCTGTTCCGACCTGTGGCGACTCTCCTCTGGCCGGCATAGGAACGATTGCCGGCAGTTTTTTTGGAAGCGAATATTTGTACCCGCAAATATTTGTAAAGAAAAAAATTAACCGTATCTTTGCGCCCGCTTTGGGTTTACAGACCGTGACCCGAAAGTTTTCAACATTATTAATCTTTTAAAATTTTTCCAAGATGGCTGAATATCTGGCACCGGAAAAAAAGCAGGAGATTTTCGCGAAGTACGGAAAGTCCAACACTGACACCGGCTCACCTGAGAGTCAGGTCGCACTGTTCTCCTACCGTATCGCTCACCTCACAGAACATCTCAAAAGCAACAAGAAGGATTTCGCAACCCGCCGTTCGCTTTTGAAACTCGTCGGAAAGAGGCGTCGTGTACTTGACTATCTCAAGGAAATCGACATCGAGAGATACAGGGCTATCGTCAAGGAGCTCGGTCTCCGTCGATAGGCGACAGACAGGAAACAGGGTATATCCGAAAGGGGATATACCCTTTTTCTCGTTTTTGGCATTGTCCCGAATCTGACGGCCGCGATATTTCTCATTCCATCTTATTTTTTGCAGCATATCCCGGCGGCGTTCACAATTTCAGCCTGCGGCGTCACCCGGAAAACAACATATAGAACAAGTACGAAGAATTCAGATATTACTAATCGCTCCCAAAGGGGGAGGCGGGCTGAGAAGACTTATTAATGAACATCATCAACAAGAAAATCGAATTATCCGACGGTAGGGTGATCGAAATCGAGACCGGCAAGCTCGCCAAGCAGGCGGACGGCTCGGTGGTAGTGAAAATGGGCGGCACGATGCTGCTCGCGACTGTGACGGCTGCGAAGGACGCGAAGGACGATGTGGATTTTATGCCGCTTCAGGTCGACTACAAAGAAAAATTCTATTCCGCAGGGCGTTTCCCGGGCGGATTTATGAAGAGGGAAGGCAAGGCGACTGACGCGGAGATTCTCACCGCACGTCTGGTCGACCGCGCCCTCAGGCCGCTGTTCCCGGAGGATTTCCACGCGGAGGTCTATGTGCAGATCAGTCTCATCTCCGCCGAGAAGGACATCCAGCCGGACGCACTCGCCGGACTCGCGGCTTCTTCGGCCCTCGCGGTGAGCGATATCCCGTTCGGAGGCCCGATTTCAGAGGTCAGGGTTGTCCGCATAAACGGAGAGTTCAAGATTGACCCGACTTTCAGCGAGATGGAGCAGGCGGATCTCGACCTTATGGTGGCCGCCACCTACGACAACATTATGATGGTCGAGGGCGAGATGAAGGAAGTGAGCGAAGCCGATATGCTTGAAGCGATCAAGTTCGCGCACGAGGAGATCAAGAAGCACTGCAAGGTGCAGATGGAGCTCACCGAGGAGTGCGGCAAGACCGTGAAGAGGACTTACTGCCACGAAATCAACGACGAGGAGCTCAAGAAGGCCGTGGAGGCTTTCTGCTACGACAAATGCTACGCAGTGGCGAAGTCCGGACAGGACAAGCACGCCCGCAGCGACGCATTTGACGCAATCAAGGAAGAATTTATGCAGACCATCCCGGAGGAGGAGCGCGAGGAGAAGCAGATGATGGTCGACAGATACTATCACGCCGTGGAGAAGGCGGCGATGCGCAACCTCATCCTCGACGAGGGCATCCGTCTCGACGGCCGTCACACCGCCGAGGTGCGTCCGATCTGGTGCGAAGTGGGCTACCTGCCTTGCGTGCACGGAAGCGCCATCTTCACCCGTGGCGAGACCCAGTCTCTCGCGTCGGTCACTCTCGGGACGAAGATGGATATGAAGGAGCTTGACGAGGTTCTCGTGCAGGGGACTTCCCAGTTCGTCCTTCACTACAACTTCCCTCCGTTCGCAACCGGTGAGGCCAAGGCGCAGAGGGGCGTGGGACGTCGTGAAATCGGTCACGGGAACCTCGCGTGGAGGGCTCTCAAGCCGGTCGTTCCGCTCGCTCCGGAGAACCCTTACGCAATCCGCGTGGTCTCTGACATTCTCGAGTCCAACGGCTCTTCTTCAATGGCCAGCGTCTGCGGCGGATGTCTCGCCTTGATGGACGCAGGAGTGAAGATAAAGAAGCCTGTGGCCGGCGTGGCTATGGGACTGATCACCGACGCCGACAAGCCTAACGAGCGTTACGCGATTCTCACCGACATCCTCGGCGACGAGGACCACCTCGGCGACATGGACTTCAAGGTGACGGGTACAAAGGACGGAATCACCGCCACCCAGATGGACATCAAGGTCGACGGACTTTCTTACGAAGTGCTCGCCAAGGCGCTCGAACAGGCGCGTCAGGGCCGTATGCACATAATGGGCGAGATGCTCAAGACCATCAGCGAGCCTCGCGAGGACTACAAGCCGTTCGTTCCGCGCATAGTCCAGATCCGTGTTCCGGGCGAGTTCATCGGCGCGATCATCGGCAAGGGCGGCGAGGTCATCCAGAAGATTCAGCGCGAGACCGGCACGACCGTCACCATCACCGAGGAGCAGAACAACGGGGTCAGCGAGGGTGTCGTCGACATCTTCGGAGACAACAAGGAGTGTATGGACAAGGCTCTCGAATGGATCAACGGCATCTGCGCCGTGCCTGAGGTCGGGACCGTATATCACGGAAAAGTCGTCTCCATCCTTGAGTTCGGCGCGTTCGTGGAGATTCTTCCTGGCAAGGAAGGTCTGCTCCACATCAGCGAGCTTGACTGGAAGAAGACCGACAGGGTCGAGGACATTCTCGCCGTCGGCGACGAGGTTGACGTGAAACTGCTCGAAATCGACGCCAAGACCGGCAAGATGCGTCTTAGCCGCCGCGCCCTGATGGAGAAGCCGGAGGGATATGTCGAGCCTGAGCGCAGACCTCGCGACGACCGCAGGGGTGACAGAGGCCCTCGCCGTGACGACCGCAGGGACAGCCGCGGACCGCGCCGTGACGGAGACCGCCGCGACGACCGCAGGGGAGACAGAGGCCCTCGCCGTGACGACCGCAGGGGAGACCGTGCGCCGCGTTACGACCAGGACGCTCCGAAACCGGAGTCCCCGGCTTTCGACAACGGGAACGGAGACGATTCTGACATTCTGTACTAAAGATATATATGTATATGAAGGGGGGTGACTGAACGGGTTTTAGTCATCCCCTCTTTTTCCCTCTTAACCCCCGCAGACTATCGTCTGCGACCCCTGTAGGGGTATCTCGCGCCTCCGGCGCGGTTCCTGCGGGACTTAGCCTGCGGGCTCTTTATGACAATGGAGTCCCGAGTTGTCCCGTGAAAATATTTTTGCAGAAACGGCAAACAGCACCTAACTTTGCAGGATATGTTTGTTAATTTTTCGCAGCTATGGACAATGATAAGAGGATTCTGACCTATAACACTGAAAAAGAGCGGCTTGTCAAGCCGGAATACGGGCGTTCCATCGCCGAGATGGTGAACAGCCTCAAGAAGATCGAGGACAGGGACAAGAGGTCGGAGCAGGCCCGGGCCGTCGTCAAGGCTATGGAGATCATCAACTCCGACGTACACAAGCAGGAGAACTTCGAGCAGAAGCTCTGGGACGACCTCTACATCATAGCGGGGTACTCCCTCGACATAGACTCTCCGTATCCCGTCCCGACGCCGGAGCAGGCGCTCTCGAGGCCGGAAGTGCCTTCCGTGGTAAAGAAACCGGTCCGGGCTACCCAGTACGGGAGGAACATCGAGAGTATGATAAACCTCGTTTCGGAGATGGAGGACGGGGAGGTCAAGACTGCGGTGATCCGGTCTCTCGCCATATATATGAGGACACAGTATCTTATATGGAACAAGGACAGTGTCGCTGACGAGACCATATTCCAGGACATCGAGAAGCTTTCGGACTACAGAATCAAGGTTCCGGAGGGCATACAGCTCGGAAGGGTCGGGGCGGATTCGAATTATCTCCGCCCGGGACAGGCTCCGAAGCGGTCCGGCAACCAGAAGAAGAACAACAAGAACAACAACAATAGGAAATTCAGGTAGTCTCTATGGCTGGGAAACAGAAGGAAAACCGGAAGAGGCGGTTCAGCCTTGCCGGCCTGAGGGGATATTTCAGAAATCTGTCGCCTGAGAATAAGACCGGAATCTCAAGGTTCTGCGGCCTTGTCCTGCTGGCGTTCACGGTTTTCACTTTCGTCTGCTGCGTCTCCTACCTGTTCCACTGGCACGGCGACTTCAGCATCCGTTCCGGGGGCGGGCCGTCGGAGGAACTGCCGGCCAATCTCGGCTCGCGGCTCGGACTGCGCTGGTCGCGCTTTCTCGTGGGCGGATGTTTCGGACTTTCGGCGTTCAGCATCGTAGTCCTGCTGGGGATGCTCACATACAGGGTGTTCGTCCGGCGGCTCGACTCCTCGTTCCTGCGCCCGTTCCTTCTCGCCCTCACGGCCGCCCCGCTGTTCTCGTTCATACTTTCCTTCTTTTCGGGGCTGTTCACCTCCGACACTTTCTTCGGAGGCGGGCTCGGAGGTTTCGCCGGGGCGGAGTTCGTCCGTCTGTGCGAGGCTCTCACGGGGAAGATAGGCGCGGGGCTGATTCTGCTGCTTATGGCGGTGGTCTGGCTGCTGTTCGCGAGCGGGAGTTTCGCCCGCTGGTTCATAAAGTTCGGGACCGGACGAAAGCGCGGGACGGCTGAGGGGGCGGCTGCCGGCGGGGACGGCTCTGATGTTGAGGGAGACCCGGCGGGAGTTGGCGTTGAGGAGGCTGACGGCGTTGAGGCTGACGGCGGGGACGGGCTTGTCGGCGCGGACGGGCTTGTCGGAATTGTCGGCGGAAGCGCGGAGAATGACGGGGCTGACGCAGTTGACGGGCGCACCGGAGCTGACGGAGACGTTTCTGTTGGAGACGGCTCGGCGAAGGGCTGCGGAGACGGCCTTTCCGGGACTGCCGGGGACGGCGCGGATTCCGGGAACGGCGGCCGCGAGTCCGGTTCCGGGGCTGGCGGAAAATGGTCCGGGATTTCGCGGACGGACGCCGCTGACGGCGGGGTTGCCGGCGGCCGGAATGCAGAAGGTCAGAATGCCGGCGGCCAGGGGGCTGACCCGTCGCTGAAGGACGGGGAGGTGTTCAGCACGGACGGCATAAAGGAGCTGCCGAGAATCGACAACCGTCAGGAGCTGGAGAGATACCGCTTCCCGTCGCTGGACCTGCTTGAGGACTATGCCGACAAGCAGAACATCGTCACCGTCGAGGAGCAGCAGGACTTCATCAACAGGATACGGACGACCCTGCTCAATTTCAGGATAAAAGTCGAGAGCATAAGCGCCAAGGCGGGGCCTACGGTCACGCTCTACAAGGTGTTCCCCGCTCCGGGGGTCAAGTATGCGTCCATAAAGAACGTGCAGAACGACATCGGCATATCCCTGGGGGCGAAGGGCGTGCGCGTGGTGAAGCTGGACGACGCCGTGGGGATCGAGGTGGCCAACCGCAAGTCCTCGGTCGTGCCGCTCAAGGCGATGCTGAACGATGACGCGTTCCGGGAGACCAAGGCGGAGCTTCCGGTGGCGATAGGGTGCACCATCACCCGGAAAGTCAAGGTGTTCGACCTCGCGCAGGCCCCGCACCTTCTTGTCGCCGGAGCCACGCAGCAGGGAAAGTCGGTCGGACTGAACGTGATTGTCTCCTCGCTGCTCTACGCGAAGCATCCTTCCGAGCTGAAGTTCGTCTTCGTCGATCCGAAGATGGTGGAGTTCACCGCCTACAGACGGCTGCTGAAGCACTACCTCGCGGTTCTTCCGACGGCGGGCTCCGAAGAGGAGGAGGCCGAGAACGCCATAATCAAGAAGCCGAAGGACGCGGCCGACGTGCTGAACTCGCTCTGCGTCGAGATGGACGAGCGTTACGCGCTTCTCGCCCTCGCCGGAGTGAACAAGCTGAAGGACTACAACGAGAAATACCGCGACCGCAAGCTGCTTCCGACCGAGGGGCACAAATACCTTCCGTACATAGTCGTGGTGATAGACGAGTTCGCCGACCTGACGATGTCCTCCGGTTTCGGACAGGAGGGGAAGGCGATGTCCCGGGGGATATCCACCGCCATCATCCGTCTCGCCCAGAAGGGGCGTGCCGCCGGCATACACCTGATAATCGCGACGCAGCGTCCGTCAGTCTCCGTGATCACCGGCGACATCAAGACCAACTTCCCGATGCGGATAGCGTTCAGGACCGTCTCCAGGATAGATTCGATGACCATACTCGACTCCCCGGGCTCGGAGAGTCTCATCGGACGCGGGGATATGCTGTTCTACGCCGGGGTGGAGACGGAGCGCGTCCAGTGCGCCCTTGTCGAGACGGCCGAGATAGACCGCATCACGAAGTTCATCGAGAGCCAGACCGGCTACAAGGAGTGCTACACCACCCCGTACTATCTTCCGACTCCTCCGAGCCAGGATGACGGCGGCTCGGCCGGCGGGCCTATCGACATATCGAAGATCGACGATATGTTCGGCGACGCGGCCCGGCTTGTCGTCTCCACGCAGAAAGGCTCGACTTCCGACCTCCAGCGCAAGCTCGGGCTGGGATACGCCCGTGCCGGACGCATTATGGACCAGCTTGAGGCGGCCGGAATCGTCGGTCCGCAGGAGGGCTCCAAGACCCGTCAGGTTCTCGTCTCGGACTACGCCGAGCTGGAGTCGATAATTACGTCGTTCACGACATCAAACGCTTAAGGCCGCTTTGAATTGTTTTCAAGGATTGTTCAATGACTCAGGTTTCGCGAGTGAGAGACTTGGAAAAGGGCTTCCGCCCGTAGAAAATTAAGTAGATGATAGACAGAAAATTACTTACCGCCATATTGGTCTGCCTCTGCTCCGTGCTGTCTCTGGCCGGGCAGAGCCGTTTCAGCTCGGTTTCCGCTCTGATGGATTCGTTTCCGAAGGACAGCTGCGTCACTGCGGACTATTCCCTGACGGTGAACGCGCCGAAGAACGCGAAGATCGCATATAATGGCAGGCTGTGGTGGCAGGACGGGCTTTTCCGCGTGGAGGGCGACGGCTACAGGATTCTCTGCGACGGCCTGCACATCTGGACCGTGGACTCCGTGGCCAAGGAGGTCGTGCGAGAGGAGGCCGTGACCGTCGAGGAGCTGATACCGGTGTCGGGGACTCAGTCCTCGGACAGTTTCTCCGTCGAGACCCCCTCTGATGGAAACGGGGTGTCGAGGATATCCTTCACAATGAAAAACGGGGCTTCCGTTGAAATCGAAGTCCCGTCCCTGAGTCTCACCGGAGCCGTCGACCGGTCGTTCTTCACGTTCGACCTGAACTCCGTCCCCGACGACTATGTCATAACAATATTGGACTAATCTTCCTCCTTGACGCACCTGACGGAGCAGCCGTAGGACGCCTTGTCCATAGCCCCGATCTGCAGGTCGGGCGATTTCTCGTAGATGTAGCGGCACCAGGCCTTGTCCGCGTCCGCCTCGTCGGCCGTCCAGAACGCCGCGTACTCCTGAAGTCCGGAGAACGCGCCCTTCTGCCCGGAGCTGAGGTTCGCATAGCCCACCGGCAGCACCGAGAGGCCGGATTCGTCCGTAATCTTCACTTCTTTCCAGTAGGTCCAGAGCACGGTCTCCTCGTAGTTGAATGTAGCGTTCACCATCAGCTTCCCGGCCACTCCCGCAATCACCTTGTGTTCTTCCGCATCCTCCGCGCCGAGAGCCTTGCAGAGAGCCACCCAGTCGGCGTCGGTCGGCAGCCTGTAGCCTTCCGGGCAGGCGTTCTTCGCGTCCTCCCAGTTCAGATAGCTTCCGAACACGTCCAGCATCGGGGCTTCGTCGATGTACGGCCGGCCCTTGTCCCTGCTGACCACATTGCGCCTGAGCCAGGTCGCGTCCCCGATCTTGCGGGCGTAGTAGGTTATCCCGTCTTCCGTGAAGGTCTCGTCGTTTATGTCCTGAAGTATTCCGTTGATCGAGCCGCCGGTCATTCCGCCCTTGACGATTTCGAGGGTCTGCGTCCCCGTCGTGGAGCTGTAGTAGCCGTCCGCGTATGCCGTCCCGGCCACGGTGAAGGCCCGCAGCGTGTCCGCATCGAAATATTCCCTGTCGCAGACCTTGTATTTGAAGCTCGTCTCGCCCTCTTCAAGCGTGTCTTTGACGGTATTGTAGCCCTCGGTGACGCTGATTACATATCCGATCGTCCCTCCGTCCGGATGGGTCACCCCGCCTATCTTGAGTTCGACTTCGTCTCCCGGAGCCACGAAAGAAGGCAGGTTGCTGAATCTCAAAGTCCCGCTGAGCGAGGGAAGCGTGGTTGAGTCTTCGCTTTTCTTGCAGGACAGCACCGACGCCAACGCCAGCACGACCGCGCCCGCAGCCACTAATCTGCTTTTACTGAACATATATGATATTCTTTTTATCGATGGATAAAGGCACATCCTGCAAAGATGCGCATTTTTTCCCGAATTTTTCTACATTTGGGGCAAATTTCGAGAATATGAACACAGCTCCAGCCATTAAGAAACTTTCAAAAAATAACCTGCATCATCTTTTTCATTCTTTTCGGTCTATCTTTCTTTTCTCATCGGTTATGTACCTCCAGTACACTCCATCTTCCAAAAGAAACCTATCCTCGAAAATAAAAGACAAATCTGAGGCGATTTATCCTTTTTATGTTTTCAGGGCGGCCGTTCTCTGCGTCGCCGCCGCCCTCGTTCTCAATTCCTGTGCCGATTACGGCTATGTGCAGATCACCGGCTACGCGCAGGGGGGCACATACACCGTGAAGGCCGACCTCTCGGGCACGGGAAGGAAGCCGGAAGCGGTCAAGGCGAGCATAGACTCTCTCCTTGGCGAGATTGACAGGGCGGCCTCGGGCTACAACAAATCGTCGGTACTGAGCCGTTTCAACGCCGGGGAGAAAGTCGAGGACAATGCGATTTTCTCCGAACTATGCGCACTCGGCGACCGTTACGCGGCACTCACGGGCGGGGCGGTCGACGTCTGGTCAGCCCCCCTCTTCGACGTCTGGGGCTTCGGATTCACCCGCGACTCCCTGCCTTCCCCGGAGCGGCTCGCGGCGGCGAGGGAGCTTTGCGCACTGAAGAAGAAGGTGAATTTCAACGCCATAGCGCAGGGCTACAGCAGCGACCTCATTGCGGGTCTTCTTGAAAAGATGGGGGTTAAGAATATGCTCGTGGATGTCGGAGGGGAGATATATGCCCGGGGAGTGAATCAGGAGGGGAGGAACTGGTCGATAGGGATTGACAGCCCCTTCGACGGGAATTTCAGCCCCGGGGAGGAGATCAGCGACGTCTGCCGGCTGCCGCAGACCCCCTGCGGGATAGTCACTTCCGGGAACTACAGGAAGTTCTATGTCAGGGACGGGAGGAAATACGCCCACACGATAGACCCCAGGACCGGATATCCCGTGACCCACGGCCTGCTCAGCGCGACGGTCATCTCCGCCGACCCCGATTCGGAGAGGAACGCCACGGACGCTGACGCCTATGCCACTTATTGTATGG
>CAVIXF010000041.1:0-12590 GCA_963646585.1 Candidatus Gastranaerophilales bacterium HUM_1
CGTCCGCCCTTGGCGTTGGCGAAACCGCATATCCACCTGAGATATTCGTCTCTCCAACACTCCTTGAACTCTATGTTCTGCGACTCTTCCATCCCGTCACGATTCCAATTTTTGAACTCGCTAAGTTACTCACAAAGCCCGCAATCGCCAAAATTTATATAACGAAATTCCGATAAATCGGAGATTTTCGGCCTCTGAAATCGATAAATTCAGCCGAGCAACATCGCGGCGTTCACGGCGGTGACACCGTCGCCAAGGCTCTTCGTGGCGACGTCGTTGGAGATTACGAAAGCTCCTTTGATGGGCTTGTCGAGCAGGTCAGCCAGCTTGCGGAGATGTCTGGCGTCAGTTTTAGTCGCATTCTCCGTCATCTTGATCTCAAAGGCGAAGTAGCCGTCCGGCATTTCGACCAGCAGATCGACTTCTCGTCCGTCCTGCGTGCGGAGATGGTGGAAGGAGGCGTCGCAGAGAATGTTCTTCGCCTGTTTGTAAAGTTCCGAGACGATGATGCTTTCAAATTCGTGCCCTGTGATTCCGCCGCGTTTGCTGAGAATCGCCTGCTGCACGCCGAAGTCCATAAAATGAATCTTCGGGGCCTTCGTCAGCCGTTTCTCAAGATTTCTGTTCCACGCCGGAAGCACGATTTCCTGATAGCTCATTTCGAGATAGGTCAGATACCGCTGCGCCGTCTTCGAACTCACCTTGATGCTGTTGGAGACGGCCGATGCGTTGTAAATCTGACCGTTAAGAACGGCCACCTCCCTCTGGAGCCTCACGAAAGGCTCAAGGTCACGGAAAGAGGCGAGGTCGCGGACATCGCGTTCAAGATAGGTGCGCACATAATTGGAAAGCCATCTGTAACGTTCTTCATCGTCTGCGCCGTCATCGGTCAGCGCCGGATAGCCCCCGAAAGTCAGGAAGTAATTCCAGGCCTCCGACTTTGAGGAATGCTCCGGATCCAGCAGAAAAGAGGGCGGGATGTCCCCTTCTCCGGCATTTGAAGAGAGCATTCTCTGCCACAGGCTGTCGGGGACAGGTTCCTTGCAGTCCGTCGTCCTGATTTCCGGCAGGGTGAGCGGGTATATGTCGAAAATGGAGCATCTTCCGGCCAGACTTTCCTTCACCTTGTTCAAAAGAAGCAGCTGGCTTGAGCCGAGAAGAATATAACGGGTGTCGTCAAACCGGTCATACGCCGCCTTTATGCTCTCTATGACCTGCGGTTCTTTCTGCACCTCGTCAAGGGCGGCCTTCGGGAAAAGGCTGTGCCACTGGTCTGCGGTCAGGGAAGCATAGCTGCCTCTCATCACCGGGTCCTCAAGAGAGATGTAGGCGTAATCATTCAGAAGTTCCCTTGTGAGGAATGTCTTCCCCACCTGCCTGGCACCCGTGAGCACCACTATCCGGCCTGACTTTCTGCCCAGAACTTTCCGGATTTCAGAGAATATGCGCCTCGCCTTTTTACCCATAGACCATCGTTTTTTCCGATACAAATATATGTCGAAAGATTCAATATTCCAAAATTTGGCGTGAATTTGGGAATCATATTCCAAAAAATGGCGTAAATTTTGGAATTGGAGGCATCTTTCCCGGTCTTTGAATTCCGATACGTCTGTTCAAAGAAAGGGGACATTATGGAAGGCTAAAGAAGAGGAAGATTGGTAAAGTTCCTGCGATATGGCGTAATTCATTGATTGCCATTCTATTAAATTATGGAAAAGAAAAAATCCAAACAAATAAATCGCCAAAATTGGACAACCCCCAAAGAAATAAATGCCCGTTTTGAGAAAAATCCAAGGAAATATGGCTCGGCTCGCCTCGGAAACCGACTGGAATTGAAAAAATATTTACCTTTGTGAGATGTTCCGGCGGAGGGCAAGTGCTGCCGGATGACAGTAAAAAATATTTTTAATATAGAGCTTAGCTCTTGTTCCTGACCGTCGAAATCTGGTAAATTTCAATATGAAGAGGGAATAAGATGCGAAGGTTCACGCTTCGGCGTGAACTGTTCGTGCTTATCTTCATAAGGTCTTACCAGAGCCTGACGGTTTAAGCAAGAATGGTTTACGCCTTTTCTTTTGCTTTCCGGGGGGGCAGTGACAAGCTCTCTGATTTGGAGACCGCCCGATGAAAGCAGACCCGCAGGAACTGATAGAGCGCATCCGGAAGAGTCCGGAGTTCAGCAATGAAGAAAAATCCCGACTGATTGAATCGTTGAGGAGGACGAAGAGTTATGGCCTCGTGTGGGAGAAAAAGCAGGAGGAGGTCGAGGAGAGACAGCGTGACCGGATTCCTGTTCTGACGGAGGTCGGGGAGCGGGCGATAGTCAGCGATGCGGCGGACGCTCCGGACCATATTCTCATCGAGGGCGACAATCTCGACGCGCTCGTCGCTCTGACCTACACCCACGAGGGCAATATTGACGTAATCTACATCGACCCGCCGTATAACACCGGGAATAAGGACTTTGTCTATAACGACAGCTTTGTCGACAAGGAAAGTCCGTACAGACACAGCCAGTGGCTCTCGTTTATGTACCGCAGGCTCAAAATCGCGAAGATGCTTCTTTCGGACAAGGGAGTGATATTCATATCGATAGATGACAATGAGCAGGCGCAGTTGAAACTTTTGTGCGATGAGGTTTTGGGAGAACGAAATTTTGTTTCTCAGATTATATGGAGAAAGAAGACCGGAGCACTTGATGCAAAAGGCATATCTACAACAACAGAATACATATTGACATATTGCAAAGCGGACTGTTTTATAGACGAAGTTTTTACAAAAGATTCCGGTGCATATGAGGAGAAGAGGTTCAAGTATCAGGATGAATACTATGAAAGTCGAGGCCCATTTTATTTTGACACTCTTGATAGGGGCGGTCTGCGATATAGTGACTCTTTGAACTATCCGATATTATTGCCGAATGGAAAGCAGTTGTATCCTCACGGGCGTGAAACATTTGCTAATGATGGCTGGACTTGGAAATGGGGTAAGGAAAAGGTTGAGTGGGGATTGAAACATGGTTTTGTTGATATACAGAAATCATCGAAGAATCCGTCTGGATATTCTATTCGATATAAAGTGTATATGAATGTTGATAATGAAGGTAATCCGATAAACAGGACAGCTCCTCACAAAAATCTGATAAATGATATTCTGAATGCCGATGCGGCTGCGGTTATAAAGAATATTTTTGGAGATAATGTGTTCAAGTATTCAAAACCGATGGATTTGATTTTTCGGCTAATCTCGTTTGTAAACAATCCCAACGCCACCATCCTCGACTTCTTCGCCGGCTCCGGCACGACCTTGCACGCGACGATGGCCCTCAACGCCGAGGACGGCGGACACCGGCAGTGCATACTCGTGACCAACAACGAGAACCGCATCTGCGAAGATGTGACATACGTCCGGAACAGGAAGGTCATCGAGGGCTATGTCAATGCACGGGGCGAAACGGTCAAGGGCTTGACCGCCAACAGTCTGCGCTACTACAGGACGGACTTCATCGACCGGGGGAAGACCGCGCATAACCGTCGCGCCCTCGCCGCCGCGTCCGCCGAACTGGTCCGCATACGCGAAGGCGCGTACAATGAACTCGACACCTTCGGCAAGTTGAGGCTCAAGCCGTCCGTGGCACGGCATTTCGAGGGCGGCGGGAAGCACATTCTCCTGATTCTCAACGAAAACGCAATCGAATATTTTGTGAACGAGATAAAAGATATGGCCAGCCCCGCCAATTTCAAGGTCTATGTCTTTTCTCCGGGAGACTACGCCTACGACGACGAGTTCACGGATGTCGCCGACAGGGTCGAACTCTGCGCCGTTCCCTTTTCTGTTTACAACGCCTGCGAAAAGGTGCTGCCGAAACGGACGTGGGATGCAGATGAAGAAGAGCCGGAACGAGATGAAAATGATGCGGAGGAATAGGCTATGCTGAAACAGGTCAACTATCAGGACAAGGCTGTTGACGAGCTTGTCGAGAAGGTCATAAGGCTTCTGAACGCTTCCGGGCGGCGAAAGAGGATGGTTTTCAAGGCTCCTACCGGTTCGGGCAAGACCGTGATGGCCTCCGGGATGCTGGCGAGACTGGCGCGTGAGCTTCCCGAGAGGACGGACAGTCTCGTGAACCGGGTCGCATTCATCTGGATTGCTCCTAACAGGCTCCACGAACAGAGCTATTTCAAGATGAAGAACTACTTCACCGAGTCGCGGCTGCTCAGGCCGGTGGTCTATGACGAACTCGACCAGTCTATTGACGGCTATATCCGCCCGGGGGAGATACTTTTCGTCAACTGGGAGAGCATCAACAAGGACAACGCCCTGATGATCCGGGAAACGGAATGCTCCTCGTCGCTCTATGACATCACGGACAGGACGCAGACAGACAACCGCATCCCCGTTGTCGTGATTGTCGATGAGGAGCATATGTTCGGCGGCAGGAACGCGAAGAAGTCCGAAAAGGTGCTCGCCCGCATAAACCCGAAACTTGAAATCCGTATTTCGGCAACCCCCATCTCGGCCGGCGACGAGATGGTGACCGTCTATCGGGAGGATGTCGTGAAAGAGGAGATGATAAAGGAGAACATAGTCCTGAATCCTGCGCTGAACCCGGGTGATGCGAGTCTCACGGAGACTTTGATCCGTGAGGCGCTGGCGAAGAGGGAAGAAATCGCCCGAGCATATAAGTCTCTGAACATCAATATAAACCCGCTGCTGCTCATCCAACTTCCGAACGACACGAATGAGGCGAACACGGCGGAGGATACGAGGATAAAGGACGAAGTCGTGAAATATCTTTCCGCCAAGGAGGGAATCACTGTTCAGAACGGCCGTCTGGCGGTGTGGCTGTCGAAGGAGAAGGAGAATCTTCAGGGCATAGAAGACCTTGACAACCTGACCGAAGTCCTGCTGTTCAAGCAGGCAATAGCCCTCGGCTGGGATTGTCCCCGCGCCGCCGTTCTGCTGATTTTCAGGAAGATGGAGAGTTTCACGTTCACGATGCAGACTCTCGGGCGGATTCTCCGTATGCCGGAGCAGAAGTTCTATGTGAATCCTCTTCTGAACAAGGGTTATGTCTATACCGACTTGAGCCGTAGGCAGGTGGAGATAGCCTCGGATGATATGGCGTACATCTCCCGTATGCGTGCGGAGCGCCGTCCTAAGCTCACGAACGTCGAACTGACATCGACCTACACGGAGAGAAAGAGTTCCGACCGCCGCCGTCTCGGGCCGAAGTTCCGGGGGATTCTGAAGGATGCGCTTGCGCGGCGGTGGAGCCTGACATATAACCCGACGCTGTTCAGCCTTTTCGAGGATGATGAAGAGCCGGCCGACGATGCGGAGGCGCTGAAAGCGGGAAACCGCGTGATTGCGGCAAGAACTGTGAAACTCGATGTGTCAAGCATATCCGTGGAGATACCGAAGGATCTTGTGATTGCGGACGAACTCGGGACGGTCGAGGTCACGAACCGCGTGAGGTTTGCGAGAACCTCCGCTGAAATCAGCCGCGTCTTTGACGACTACTGCCTCTCGCAGCTTTCCGGCTGGGAGAAATACTGGAGTCTGCCGACTTTCGAGAACGCGCTGGTCGAGTCCTTTGACGAACTTCTCGGGATTGACGAGCTTTCGACGAAGAAGATTGTCCTCTACCATCAGAACAGGCCGTTCTTCTCCGGTGTGACCGAGGATGCGCTCGTCGAATACGAGAAGACGATGAATATGCGCCGGAAGGCTTCCGAACGTGACTTCATCAGATATAAATGGGAAGTGCCGGAGGAGAGGACCTATAACGAACAGTCCTGCCACGAGGAGAAAGATGTCCATAATCACGCCCTTGAACCGTTCGTGAAGGAGAACCGCGCCTCGGCTCCGGAAGAAAAGTTCGTGAAGTTCCTTGAGGCCAACACGCAGTACATCGACTGGTGGTACAAGAACGGCGAGAGCGGAATGGGCGACTATGCCGTACCTTACACGAAAGCCGGTGGCGAGAAAGGCCTGTTCTATGTCGATTTCATCGTCCGTATGAAAAACGGTGTCGTCTTTCTGCTCGACACCAAGACAAGGGACAGCCGCCCGGACGACCCCTATAAGCACAACGGTCTCATCGACTACATCGCCTCCCAGTCCGGCAAGCCGCTCCAGCTGAAAGGAGGAGTCCTCATTGAAAGCCGTCCCGGCGTGTGGCGCTTCTGTCCGCAGAAGGTCGGAAACACCGGCGACCTCGACTCCTGGGTTCAGTTCCTCCCGAGCGAATATGCGGAGTAATGTCAAAACCAGAGAGCGGCAAGAAATATTTCTATAGTGACATATACTGACGTGGGTTTCTATAAATCCGAGGATTCATTTTGTGCCAGCTAAGTTTGATAGAAGCTGCCTCCCCTTATCCGTCGTTATGAATTTCTGGTTTCTGCTTTTTGGCTTTTCCGGGACGGTCAGTTCTATGAGACCTGCCGAAACCAGCGGTTCTATATGCTTCCGGTATGCATCGGTATGGTAGGCCAGCCCTATGTAAGAAAATATTTCTCTTCGTGATTTAGGCGCGATGCAAAAACGCAGAATGTCATTAACATTGTCGTTAACATTGTCGTTAACATTGTCGTTAACATTGTCGTTAACATTGTCGCCGACATTGTGTGCTTGCAGGTAGAATGTCACGGTTGTGCTTGTTATGTCGCTTGTGACGGACATATCGAATCCTGTAACGGGCTTCCATTCCCGCATAAGATCCATCCCATAGCCGATGGTCTCGGAAAGATGAACGAGGCGGAAAAGTTTGGCGATAATAGGGTTTCGCGGATTTGAGTACAATTTTGCTCCGATTTGTTCAATCGGGATAGGAAAAGCGCCGGCATTGAAGAACTCGACCCTGTTCGTATAGATATGTATGCAAGAATGAATTGTGCTGAAATGGTCTGCGTGAATCAGCATATTCACGAGAGCTTCTCGCAGAATTTTGAACTGGGACTGGTCTTCTATGTTGAAGCCGTCACTATCCATCTTGAAAGGGGTGTCAACCAATAATCTGAGCCTTTTTATCAGAACCATATAGTACTCCCACAGGTTGTCCTGCTCGGGAATCCTGTAAGTATATCGAACCTTGGCCTCGGCTACGCTGTTCCCCGGGATTTCCACCAAGTCCATCCAGAATGTCGGGACATATTCCCGGAGAAATTCATACTTCCCGAACATAATCAGGCCGCCATAATTCAGCTGACCGTTCTGGTCGCATATCCCCAGTTTTTTACAGAAGTCTTCATCGTCATTCACGGTGAGTTCGGGCCTGTCTCCCCAGATTCTCATATAATTGCGGTATCCGTGAAGCGAATCCATATTCAGCATTTCGACCCCTGTTCCGGGAATTGTCTGTTCTGATTTGACACCGAATGCCTGATTACGGAACAGGGCTGTGATTTCTGTGTTGGTCGCCCTCTGGTCTCCGCTTCCGAAGCGGATGAATGTGTTCTGCGGGTTATTGAAGTAAATCGGTTTCTGTGGCGATGAGGCTATGTGAAATGCAAGCACTTTCCTTCCGTCAATGTCATATTTGCTGATTTTTGCATCAACGGGGGCATTGAACTTCTGTGAGCGTATTGTCCCGAGAAAATCCTGCTCGAGTTTTTCGATATTGTCGACTCCCGAAACGCTGAAGTTCCGGCCGACTTGCCGGACACCGAGTACGATCCACCCTCCCGAGGTGTTCGCAAAGGCGCTGACCGTCTCCCAAATACTCTTTGGCAGCTCGCTTTTCGCCTCCTTCACCTCAAAGTCATACCACTCCAAGTCGTTGATTCGATGTATCAGTTCTTCCTTTGTCATACGGCAGTGCGTTTCTTCCGGCTAATGTACTCATAAAACCCGGAATCGTCAAGAAATATTTCTATAGTGACGTGGGGCGATTTTGTTAGTTATGACAAATAAAATGGCCATATCCCTGATTTCTGTTTGTCGTAATCCACTCAGATCCCGCCGGTGCGCGGGCGGCCGGTCAGTAGAACCGGCAGTTGTAGCGGGAGAGCAGGTCGATTGAACTGTAGTTGTCCTGGCGGAGCGGACGGCGGCCGAGGACGAGGAAGTCCGTGAGGGCGGTGACGGCCTCCTGCGCGTCGCGGTCAGAGTGCTGGCCTATCAGATACTTCACGTAGCCGTCTTTCAGGGCGGAGATGTTCCTTTCGAGCACGTCGTAGCCTATGACGTTCCAGCCCTTGAGCCCGCGCTCGCGGAGATAGTCCGAGACGAGGAAGATGCGGGAGTTGAGCGTGACCACGTTCGGGCAGCCGGAGATTCCGGAGAACGCCTCGTCCATCGCGGCGCAGGCCTCGTCCGGGTTGTTCGGGTTTATGACCACGTTCCTGACCTCGGTCTTCGGGAAATGGGCCGTGAGATAGTCGGTGAATCCTCTGCGCCTCTCCTGCGACGGGTCGGACAGACCCTTGACGTCGCGCTCGATCCTCACGAGCCAGACCGTGTCCGTGCAGCCTCTTTCGGAGCCGGACATAAGGATGTCCGCGCAGAATGCCCCGCTGTCGTAGATGGGCTGCCCGAAGTAGGCGAGGTGTCCGTAGATTCCGCTCACGCTCGTGTTCAGAATTATGTACGGGATGTCGGCGGCCTCCATCTCCACGGCGACGGTGCGCGTGGCGTCGAGGAACATCGGGGCTATTATCGCTCCGGAATATCCCTCCTCCCCGACCCTGCGGCATTCGGAGAGGAACGAGTCGACGTCATACTGGTCGTACGGGAGCTCCTCGACCTGCACCGAGAACCTCCCGGCATATTCCTTCGACTTCTCGATTCCGATGTGGGAGAGCTCCCAGAACTCGCCGCTCCTGTACTTCGGGAGCAGCACGGCGATTCTGTGCGACTTGTTCCTCGCTAGCATCGACGCATAGACATTCGGCTGATAGCCAAGCTCTTCGATGATCTTCAGAACCTTCTCCCGCGTCTTCTCCGACACTTCGCCCCTTTCGTGCAGCACCCTGTCCACCGTGCCGTTCGTGACTCCGGCGGCTTTCGCCACATCGCTGATCGTAACTATGGAATTCTTCATAAAAAACTGCGCGGGATTGCCGCACGGGCTGCAATATTACGAAAAATCCGCCGCCCGTCAAAACTCCGGATTCCGAGGAAACGGAAAATTTCGTAACTTTGCGGCTTTTGGGGGCTATAAGAAGCTTTCGGGGCTAGAAAATCTATCATATAAACTATTTATTTCTTATGATGAAATATGCGCTGGTAACAGGAGGGTCGAGGGGCATCGGAAGAGCCGTGTGCCTGAAACTCGCCCGGATGGGTATGCCCGTTCTGGTGGGCTACCGTTCTGGGGAGAAGGAGGCTCTTGAGGTTTGCGGACAGATCGCCTCGGAAGGGGGGAGCGCCGAGCCGATGAGATTCGACGTCGGGAACAGGGAGGAGGTGGAGACCGCGCTCGGGAACTGGGAGAACGCCCATCCGGACGATTACATTTCCTGCCTCGTGAACAATGCCGGAGTGACCCGGGACAATCTTATGTTTATGATGACCGATGAAGACTGGAATTCCGTGATAAACACTTCCCTGAACGGTATGTTCTATGTCACCCGCTGTCTCCTGCCAAAGATGATGGCTCGGGGTCGCGGAGGCCGCATCATTAATATGTCGTCCCTCTCCGGACTTAAGGGGATGGCGGGGCAGACGAACTACAGCGCGGCGAAGGCGGCCATAATCGGGGCTACGAAGTCTCTCGCGCAGGAGGCGGCCGCGAGGAATGTCACGGTGAACGCAGTCGCCCCGGGATTCATATCCACGGATATGACGAAGAACCTTCCGGAGGACGAGCTGAAGAAGCTGATTCCGATGAAGCGCTTCGGACGGCCGGAGGAGGTGGCCGAGCTGGTCGGATTCCTCTGTTCGGAGGGCGCGTCCTACATCACCGGGGAGGTCATAAGCATAAACGGAGGACTGTATTGAGGAAAAGTGCGCGGGCCCGAAAAGATGGAGAGTAAAGAGCCCGGACGCGAGGAACAGGGATATATACGCAAGCATATCGGATTGAAAATGAGAAGAGTAGTAGTCACGGGGATGGGGATATGGTCCTGTCTGGGGACGGGAATCGAAGAAGTGAAGAACTCCCTTATGCAGGGGAAATCCGGCGTCGGAGTCGAACCCGAGCGGCTGGAATACGGATTCCAGTCACCGCTCACGGGCATAGTCCCGAAACCCTCACTTAAAGGGGTCATAGACCGTCATCTGCGCCGGGGGCTGTCCGAGGAGGCGGAATATGCCTTTATGGCAAGTTCCCAGGCGTTCGGGATGGCGGGGATTGACGACGCCTGCCTTGACGGGAACGAAATCGGCTGCATCTTCGGCAACGACTCCTCCGCGAAGCCGATAATCGAGGCCGAGCAGATAATGAGGGAGAGGCGCGACACGCAGCTTCTCGGGCAGTCGTTCATCTTCCAGTCGATGAACTCGACCGTGAATATGAACATAAGCACCATATTCCGGCTGAAGGGGATAAACTTCACGGTGAGCGCGGCCTGCGCGAGCGGGAGCCATTCCATCGGGCTGGCATATATGTTCATAAGGAACGGTCTTCAGGATATGGTTCTGTGCGGCGGTGCGCAGGAGACGAACTTCTACTCTATGGCCTCCTTCGACGCTCTCGGGGCGTTCTCGAAGAACACTGCGGAGCCTCAGAAGGCGAGCCGGCCTTTCGACAGGGACCGCGACGGACTCGTGCCGAGCGGGGGAGCGGCGGCGCTCGTGCTTGAGGACTATGACCACGCGGTGGCGAGGGGCGCGGAAATTATCGCGGAGGTCGTCGGCTACGGATTCTCCTCCAACGGCACTCCGGTGATAAGCCAGCCGAGCTCCGAGGGCTGTTCGCGGGCCATCCGCCGTGCATTGGAGGATGCCGGGATGAGGCCGTCGGAAATAGACTACATCAACGCCCACGCGACGGGGACGAAGCAGGGGGATATGTGCGAGGCGCAGGCTCTCGGCGAGATTTTCGGCGGGGAGCACGCCCTGATCAGCAGCACGAAGAGTATGACAGGGCACGAATGCTGGATGGCCGGCGCGAGCGAGATCGTATATTCCCTGATTATGATGAGGAACGGTTTCGTCGCCCCGAACGTCAATTTCGAGAATCCGGACGAGTATTCCGCAGGGCTGAACATCGCGAGGGAGACGGTCTTCACGCCGGTGAACGCCGTCCTGAGCAACTCCTTCGGCTTCGGAGGGACAAACAGCGCGCTGATCATCAAGAAGATATGATAGTTGTGTAACATCAAATAATGGTATATATGGAACGGAAAGAAATTGAAGAGAAAGTGAAGAATTTTCTCATCGAGGACATCGAAGTCGACGAAGACAAGATCACTCCCGACGCGAAACTGAAGGACGACCTCGGCATAGACAGCCTCGACTTCGTGGACATCGTCGTTCTCGTTGACAGGAAATTCGGGTTCAAGATCAAGCAGGAGGAGATGGTCGGCATCGACACCCTCTCGAAATTCTGCGACTACATCGAGAGCAAGGTCAACGGCGGAGAAGCCAAGGCGGACGGCGGAGAAACGGCTGCTGAAAAGGAGGCTTAGTCCCGGCGGCGGAGCGTCCCGGGGATTGTTGAGGACGACGGGTGTGTCGGCTGAGACGGAGACAGGCTGATTATGGCGAAAAGTCAATGGGAGGGCAAGACTTTCGGCAACGGGTGGATGCACAGGAATCTCATCCGTATGCTGAAGTTTGTGGATGTCAGGATTCTGTATGTTTTCTCCGACATCTTCATAGTCCCGGTGTGTCTTCTGCTGAATGAAAGCCGCCGGACGGCGTATGCATTCTACCGCCGACTCGGATACGGGAAGCTCAAGTCCGGCTGGATGACCTGGCGCAACCACTGTCTGTTTTCGCAGGTGGTGATTGACCGTTTCGCGATGTATGCCGGAAGACGCTTCGACGTGGAGATCGCGGGAGAGGACTATTTCCGGATTCTCTCCGCGAGGGAGGAGGGGTTCGTGCAGCTGAGTTCGCACGTCGGGAACTATGAAATCGCCGGCTACAGCATAAACTCCGGGGAGAAGATGATTCACGCGGTGGTCTATGCCCACGAAAAGGAGTCGGTGATGAGGAACAGGGACAATATGTTCTCGAAGACCAATGTGTCGATGATAGCCCTCCGCGAGGATATGGGGCATCTCTTCGAGATTGACGACGCGCTGGGGAGGGGGGACATCGTCAGCTTCCCGGCGGACAGGCACACGGAAGGTTCGCGCTGCCTCACGGTCGATTTCCTGGGTTCTCCGGCGAAGTTCCCGCAGGGTCCGTTCAGCGTCGCGGCGATGAGAGGCGTGCCGGCCCTGGCGGTGAACGTGATGAAGGTCGGGGCCGTGAAATACCGGATTCACCTCGCCCTGCTCGAAGCCGACAGGACCGCTCCGCGCCGGAAGGTGGAGGAGGATCTGTGCCGGGGATATGTCGCCGAGCTTGAGAGGATTGTGAGGAAATATCCATTGCAGTGGTATAACTTCTTCGACTTCTGGGCATAGAAAAACAACCTCAGATGCGGATAGAAGACATTACAGACGATTTTCTTTGCACGGTGGACGTCCACG
>CAVIXF010000042.1:0-3302 GCA_963646585.1 Candidatus Gastranaerophilales bacterium HUM_1
GTCAGGCTTCCTTCGTCAGTCGGTCATTACCGTGAGGTAACTCCCTCCATCCTCAGTCGCCTTTCGCGCATCCATCTGAAAATCTTGGCATAAAGCCTTTCTGCATCTTTATCTCTAACCACCTGTTCTTCACAAATGGGCTGCAAAGATACGGACTTTTTGGAAACCTCCAAACTTTTTTCTGATTTTTTCGATATTTTTCATACTTTTGCCGCCGCAAATGAAAAACGGCGGATGGCGGAACCGCGCCGCCGCAGATTGGAATCGGATAATGGACGAAGTTCAGAATACTACAACACCCACGCCGCTGTGGCAGCTTTTTCTGGTGTTCGCCAAAATCGGGGCGTTCACGATAGGCGGAGGATACGCGATGATCTCCCTCATACAGGACGAGATCGTCAGGCGCAGATGGCTGAGCGAGGACGACTTCGCGGAGCTCATAACCCTCTCGCAGACAGCGCCGGGGCTTCTCGCAGTCAACATATCCATATTCACAGGCTTCCGTCTCCGGGGCGTGAAGGGCAGCATAGTCGCCACAATAGGCAGCATACTCCCCCCGTTCCTCATAATCCTCGCCATCGCGATGGTTTTCAGCGGATTCCAGGACAATCCCATAGTAATCCGCGTCTTCAAGGGCATACGCCCTGTGGTGGTCGCCCTCATACTCGTCCCTATGATAAATATGGCCCGCAAGTCCGATGACAGGTGGTGGAAATGGCTGCTTTCTGGCGCCGTCCTCGTCCTCGTCGGAGTCTGCCGAGTCTCCCCTATCTATATACTCATCTGTGTCATAGTCATATTCCTCGCCATATCCATATACAGGGAGAAGAAATTCGGAGGATTCGACGACAGCGGCAAAAGCATAGACAACGGTTCCGAAAAATGATATTCTTCCAGCTTTTCTACACTTTCTTCATCATCGGGGCGTTCACGATAGGCGGAGGCTACGCGATGCTGTCGCTGATTCAGCATCAGGTCGTCGACGTGCACGGCTGGGTGACGGAACAGACGTTCACCGACATCGTCGCGATCTCCCAGATGACCCCGGGGCCGATAGGCATCAATTCGGCGACCTACATCGGCTATTCGGTGCTGCAGAACGCCGGAGCGCCGGAACTTCTCTGCATACTCGGCTCATTCACTGCGACTTCGGCCGTCGTCCTGCCTTCGTTCCTGATTGTGCTCGGGATGTGCTTCGCCTTCGAGAAATTCAGCCGGAGCAGGATATACAGAGGGGTTATGGACGGGCTGAAACCTACCGTCGCCGGACTTATCGGAGCTGCGGCCATAGTGCTGATGACGCCGGAGAACTTCCCCGACTGGAAATCGGGGGTCCTGTTCGCCGTCGCGTTCCTCGTGCATTTCCTCTTCAAGACCAACGCGATACTGCTGATCGTCGCGGCAGGGGTGGCGGGGCTTGTCCTATACTGATTCATAACATATTGAATATCAATATATATCATACAATTGAAAACCATATATCATTGAATATGCCAATACTGTTTGATACAATACTGAATATGTCGATACTGGCGGATACAATACTAATCGGATAGGAATATTGATATGGACTGGTTCACGGGATTATTCAGAGAGCAGTCGTTCACCCAGGCGATAATAGTGCTGTCGCTGATATGCGCGGCGGGGCTGGCCTGCAACAAGATAAAGTTCAAGGGCGTGTCGCTCGGAGTGACATTCGTGTTCTTCGCCGGCATCATCGCCGGGCATCTCGGGCTTGAGGTGAATCCGCAGATGCTCGCCCTGGCGCAGAACTTCGGGCTGATTCTGTTCATATACGCGCTCGGAGTCCAGGTCGGGCCGAGCTTCTTCCCATCGCTCAAGAAAGGAGGGATAAAACTGAACATACTGGCCTTCGGAGTGCTTGCGGCGGGGACTCTGCTGGCTGCGGCGGTGGGCGCGGCCACTGGTATGCCGCTGCCGATATCGGTCGGGCTCCTGTCCGGCGCGGCGACGAACACGCCTATGCTCGGAGCGGCCCAGCAGGCTCTTCTGGATATGAATCCGGGGGCGGCGGAGCTTTCCAACAGGATGGCTATGGCCTGCGCGGTCGGCTACCCTTTCGGTCTCATCGGAGTGATCCTCTGCGTGATGATTCTCAAAGCGGCGTTCCAGAAAAAAGGGGCGGCTCCGGTCGACAGTCACGATAATCCGACCTTCGTCACGGAGTTCCGGGTGAGCAACCCCGCCGTATTCGGGAAGACGATAAAGGAGGTGATGCACGGGCTGCCGTTCCATCTCGTCGTGTCACGCGTCTGGAAGCTCACTGACGATGGTCAGGCGGACGGGCCTCGCGGGAAGGTGATAATCCCCAACGGGGACACTCTGATCGAGGAGGGGGAGCACCTGCTCGCCCTGTGCAAGGAGAAGGAGGTGGGGCTCGCGGAGAAGCTTTTCGGCGAGGTGATAGACAAGGACTGGAACCAGAAGGACATCGACTGGAACGCGATTGACGGACAGCTTGTTTCGCGCCACGTGCTCGTCACCAAGCCCAAGGTCAACGGGGCGAAACTCGGAGACCTCCATCTTCGCAACTCCTACGGAATCAACATCACGAGAGTGAACCGCGCCGGCATCGACATCCTGCCGTCAAGCGGGTTGAGGCTCCAGATGGGCGACAAGCTGACCATCGTCGGACAGGCGCAGGCCATCGACAACGTGGCCGCAGTGCTCGGAAACCAGGAGAAGGAGCTGCGGAATCCGAACCTGTTCTCGATTTTCGTCGGGATAATCCTCGGTCTGATTCTGGGGAGCATCCCGTTCGCGATTCCGGGGATGAGCGTCCCGATCAAGCTGGGCATCGCCGGAGGGCCGATAATCGTGGGGATATTGATGGGTGCGTTCGGGCCGCGTCTCCACCTGATGACATACACGACCCACAGCGCCAACCTTATGCTCCGCCAGTTCGGGCTCACGGTCTATCTCGCCGGGCTGGGCCTGAGCGCGGGGCAGGGCTTCTTCGAGACCGTATTCCGCCCGGAGGGGCTGCTCTGGATCGGGGTCAGCATCTTCCTCGCGACGGTCCCCGTGCTCATCGTCGGCTTTGTCGCCGGGAAGTGGGCAGGAACGGAATACCCGGTAAACGTCGGTATGCTCTGCGGCGCGATGGCGAATCCGATCGCCTTGAACTACGCCCTGAGCACCGTGGAGGATGACGAGCCGTCGGTTGCCTACGCCACGGTCTATCCGGTCTGTATGTTCCTCAGGGTCATCACGGCGCAGCTGCTTATGCTGCTGTGTGTCTGAAAGTCCGGATGCGGCGCGGCGGCGGGCGGCGTTTCCGG
>CAVIXF010000042.1:3364-12401 GCA_963646585.1 Candidatus Gastranaerophilales bacterium HUM_1
TTCCGGCGGCGGCCTGCCAGATAAAATTCAATCCGCGCTTTACGATGTCGTCTCTTTTTGCCGAGTTATTTTGAAATGATTGCTAACTTTGCAAGTTGTATCGGAACAGCCGCAAGGTTATATGCAAAAATGACCTGCGGCCATATAGGATCACGTTTTATAAATTGATTCAACAAGTTCGAATACTTGGGAGACTTAAGCATACTGACTGGATGAAAAATCATTTCATACTCTTTCTGGCCCTGTCCTGCCTGCTCGCCTCCTGCGAATGGGCTGAGCGGGTGATGTCCGGGGAGGTGGTCGCGTCGGTCGGGAGGGAGAAACTCTACCGCAGCGACCTCAACAAGGCTCTTCCGGCCGGGGTCAAGGGGGAGGACAGCACGCGGCTGGCGCTGCAGTACATAAACACCTGGGCTTCCGACATCGTGTTCCTCGAAATCGCGGAGCAGCAGCTCTCGGAGGAGGAGCTGGACGTGACGAAGGAGCTTGAGGACTACCGCAAGTCGCTTCTGAAATACCGCTATGAACAGAGGTACATCAACGACCGCCTCGACACCACGGTGACTGACGACCAGATCGAGGAGTATTACCGCAGCCATCCGGACAAGTTCGTGCTTCAGACTCCGGTCGTGAAGGCCGACTACCTCTGCGTCCCGCAGAAGTTCCACGCCCTGAAAGAGCTGAAAAAGAGCGTTTCGGAGGACGAGGTCGAGGAGATGCAGGTGACGGACAGCGTCGCCTGGCAGTCGGTGATAAAATACGAGACCTTCGCCGGCAAGTGGGTGGAGGTCACGGCGCTCGCCCGCGAGTTCGGAATTGACTATCAGGAGCTTCTGAAGCACCGCAAGGGCGACTGGATCGAATATGACGGAGGCACGGGGGTCCTGCACCTCGCCTGCATACGGGAATATGTCCCCGCCGGCGGGCAGGCTCCGGTCGAATATGTCACCCCGCTCATACGCGACATACTCCTGAGCGTGCGCAAACGCGCCCTCGTCACGGGTCTGGAACAGGACTTGCTTGAACAGGCCCGCGAAAATGAAAAATTCGTAATTGTAGAAGAATGAAGAGAATATCAATTCTGACGACGGCGCTGGCTCTGCTGCTGCCGTTTGCTGCGTCCGCGCAGAAATATCCGGACGGAATCATTGACAAGTCGGTGGCCGTCGTGGGCGAGGAGCTCATCAAGATTTCATCGCTGGAAGACGAGATCAGGATGATGAGGGCGAGCGGAATGGCCTCCGACAAGAACCTCCGCTGCGAGCTTCTGGAGCAGATGATCGTCGCCAAGATATTCCTTATGCAGGCCCGCGTCGACTCTCTCAGCGTCAACAACGATATGGTGGAGAGCGAGTTGAGCAGCCGCATCGACCAGATCCGCTCCCGTCTCGGCGGGGACGAGGAGGTTGAGAAGACTTTCGGGAAGCCGCTCTACAAGCTCCGTCAGGAATGGCGCAAATCCCTTCAGGAGCAGAGCCTCACCCAGCAGATGCAGCAGAAAGTCGCCGGAGCCATCCCGGAGCTGACTCCCTACGACGTGCAGAAGTTCATCGACGAAACTGACAGCGAAGACCTTCCGGTCGTTCCGGTGAAGTACCGCCTGAGCCAGATATGCATATACCCGGACCGTGAGGCGGCCGCTATGGCGGTCAAGGAGAAGCTGCTCTCCATCCGCGAGCGCATTATGAACGGGGAGAAGTTCTCGACCCTCGCCCGGATATATTCCCAGGACCCGGGCAGCGCGAGACGGGGCGGAGAACTCGGAATGGTCTCGAAATCGATATTCTGGCCGGCGTTCGCCGACGCGGCTATGGCTCTGAAGCCGGGGATCGTCTCCCAGATAGTCGAGACCCCCGACGGCTTCCATATCATCGAAGTTCTTGAAAAGAAAGGAGATATGTTCAACGCCAGGCATATACTCATAAAACCGGAATACACCGCCGACGACGAGGCCAAGGCATTCAAGACCCTCGACAGCCTGAAGACGGAGATTCAGGGCGGAAGGTTGAGTTTCGAGATGGCGGCGAGGTTCTGGTCGCAGGATCCGGCCACAAGGACCAACGGAGGGCAGATGTCCGACCCCAACACGGGTTCGTCCTATTTCGAGAAGGATCAGCTGAAACCGGAGGATTTCATCGCCATAGAGGGGCTTGAGGAGGGGGACATATCCCAGCCGGTCGCTTCCAGGGACAACGAGGGCCGCGACGGAAACCTGGTCTACAAGATCGTGAAGGTCGACAAGATAATCCCGTCACATCCGGCCTCTTTCGACGAGGACTACAACCTTATGCTCAACTCCGCCAAGCAGAAGCTTTCGATGGAGGCGATAGACAAGTTCCTCGGGGAAAAGATCAAGACCACCTACATCAGCATAGACCCGATGTTCAAGGATTGCAGCTTTGAACACGAAGGGCTTGAGGCGAAGTTCCGCGAAGAGAAATAGGGGATATGAATCTGCCGATGACGCACAGGCTTCTTCTCCCGCTCGCCGCGGCCGCCCTGTCCGTGCTTTTCCAGCATACGGCCGCCGCCCAGGAGCCGGGTGACAGTCTCGTCGTGCTGATAAGCTCGAAGTCGGCGCAGGTGGTGGACATCGAGGGGGCTGCGTACCGCAAGGTCATAGGCCCGGCCCGGTTCTTCCACAACAACACCTACCTCCTCTGCGACACGGCGTTCTGGAACGTCGACAGCCGCTTCATCGACGCGGTCGGGAACGTGAGGCTTATGCAGGAGGAGACCGTGCTTTCGAGCGACAGGCTCACCTACCTCATCGACGACAACCTCGCCCAGTTCCGGGGCACGCTCGTCCAGCTTACGGACAAGGACGACAACACGCTGAGGACGAGAGACCTGGACTACAACACCAAGGACAGTCTCGCCACTTTCAGCAACGGCGGGGCGATGCGCGACAAGGACGGCCAGATCATCGAGAGCATCAGCGGAAGCTACGACTCCCGGCGCAAGCTCTTCACTTTCAGGGACGAGGTGAATATGTTCTCCGACACCGTCTTCGTGAAGACCTCGGAGCTGGACTATGATTCAGAGACCTCGTTCGCCACCTTCGGACGGGGCACCGACCTGTGGAACAAGGAGAATATGCTTTCGGCGGACGCGGGATGGTACGACCGCTCCCGGGAGACTTTCCTCTTCAACAGGAACGTGCACATTATGACCGACAGCCAGGAGGCCTGGTGCGACTCCGTCTATTACTACCGCGCCGTGAACGACGTGACGATGCTCGGGAACGTGCAAATCGTGGACACCACGCGGAACATCTCCGCAGTGGCGGGGCGTGCGGAGTACCGTGACTCGCTGGCTCTGCTGAAGATGAGGCGCAACCCGGCCGTGATGGCGAAATCGGAGAACGCCGAGGGGGTCGCGGACACGGTCTATGTGGCGGCGGACTTCATCGACTATTTCACCCTTATGCGGTTCAAGATAGATTCGCTCACGGTCGCCCAGGCCAGTGAGCGGCTCAAAGGCCTTGAGACTGACGCAATCGGGACATACCGCCGCAAGGCCGCCGAGGAGGCTGCGAAGAAGGCGGACCAGGCGGCGATGGAGAACGACGCGAACTACGCAGCGAAGAAGGCGGCGGAGGGGAAACGAGCGAAACCCGCCGGCGGAGCGGACGGCCGCCCGGCGCGGGAGACTGCCGGCAAGGCTCCGGCGGGAATCGGCAAGGAAGGACTTCAGCTCGCAGGGATGCCGGAACTGACTGAGGGGAAGGCCGCCACGGACAGCGTCACGACTGCTCGCGGAGCTGTCAGGGACACGGCGAAGACTGCCGGGCATCTTGCGGCGGCCGCCGACACGGCTTCCGTCGCGGACAGCGCGGCCCTCGTCAGGGACAGTCTCGCGAATGTCTCCGGAAACGTCCAGGCTGCCCCTGACAGCCTCGCGAATGCCGCCGTCGGTGTCGAGGATGTCAGGGACAGCGTCGCGGCCGTCGTAAGGAACGACTCCACGAAAATCGGCTTCCTTTCGGCTCAGAAGAATGTCCGTCTCTACCGCCGCGACGCCAGTATGGTCTGCGACTCGCTGCTCTACAGCGACATAGACTCTCTGGCAAGGCTTTACGTCAAACCGGCGGTCTGGCAGGAGAAGACCCGGCAATACGCCGCCGACAGCATCTACATCGTCATACGGAACAACGCGATGGACCGCGCCAGCCTTATGTCCGAGGCCTTCATTACAATACAGGAGGACAGCCTGCACTACGACCAGATAAAGTCAGCCGAGATGATGGCGTATTTTGACGGGGAGGGCAGCCTGAGCCGTTTCGACGCGCTCGGGGGTGCGCAGGCCCTGTTCTTCATCCGCGAGAACGACGCGCTCGCGACCGTCAACAAGACCGACTCAAAGATGCTGTCCGCAAGCTTCAAGGGCGGAAGCATCCAGCGCATATACTATTACGACACCGCGAAAAGCGACGGCTACCCGGTCGTGCAGCTCGGGGAGGAGGAGAAACAGCTGAAAGGATTCAACTGGCAGCCGGAACGCCGTCCCGCAGACCGCCGTGCGGTGACTGACGCCGAATACCGCGCTCCCGAAAGGAAGCTCTATCTCGCGCATCCGCAGGCGGCGTTCCGTCAGACGAACCTCTACTTCCCCGGCTATATGGACGGCATCTATTCCGAGATGGAGTTCCGCGATTCGATGAGGCTCATTCGGGAGGCGGAGGCCGCGTTCCGCAAGTCGCAGCTTGAACTTGAAAAGGCGAAGGCCGACACGCTCGCCAAAGACGCTCCCGCCCTTCCTGACTCCCTGCATCCCGGAGACAGCCTCGCGCTGAAAGAGAAAACGGCCGGCGATGTCAAGGCTCTGAAGGACAGCCTCTCCGCCCTGCCCGACAGCCTTTCAGCAGCCCCGGACAGCCTGCGGGCGAAGTCAGACTCCGTCGCGCTGACGGCCGCGGACAGCACTGCACTGACGGCCGCTGACAGCGCCGCGCTCGACCCGAAAGCGGCAAAGGCGGCGCAGAAAGCGGCCAAGAAGGCCGCACGAGAAGAAAAGGCGGCGCAGAGGAAGGCTGAGCGCGAGGCCAGATGGCAGGCGAAGGAGGATGCGCGGAAGGCTAAACAGGAGGCGAAGGAGCGGCGCAAACTCGAAAAGCTCCGTGCCAAGAAACGCAAGGCTATGAAAGAGGAGCTTGAGGAGCTACGCCGGGAGAACGAAGTCTACGAGAAATACCGTCAGAAATACGAGCAGAAGAAATCGTCTTCTCAAACACGCGGGGAGGCAAGCAGCCGTCCCTGACGGGTGTCGCGTTCGGCGAGCCGCTTTTCAAGCAGACGGATCAGCTCGACATTGCGGATGAGCCCCCAGGGGGTCTCGTTCACGAACCTCGGAGGCACTTCCCCGGCGAAACGCTCTATGCAGAGATCCGGACGCAGCCGTTCGAGCATATCCACGAAGAAGTCCACATAATCCTCCAGCGTGAAACGTACGAAATCCTCCGGGCGGGCGGCATATTCGCGCTCCATCGCCGTCCCTTTCACAATCTGCAGCTGATGGAACTTCACGGTCGTGAGCGGCAGGGCGTTTATCGCCGCGCACTCATCCAGCATCATCTCCCGGCTCTCGCCCGGCAGCCCGAGAATGAAATGCGCCCCGCAGTCCAGCCCGCGCTCCGCAGTCTCCACAACCGCCTTCCGCGCCGCCGCGAAGTCGTGCCCGCGCCTGACCCTACGCAGAGTCGCGTCATAACAGGACTCTATCCCGTACTCCACAATCACCACGGGCCGGCTGAAATGCAGTGGCACGACACCACTCCCCGCCCCCGGAACGCCCTCTCCAAGAGCTTCATCCTGAACGCCCCGTCCATCACATCCAAGACCAAAACCACGAACGCCCCGTCCACCTTCTCCGGAAGCTCCCCCGGTGACAATCTCCCTTTCCCAGCCGTCAATCACCCTTCCGCCGGCGAGGTCGGCGAGGAAGTCGAGCTTATCCCCGTCAATGCAGTCGGGGCGCGTGCCTATGACAATCCCCACCACCGAAGGATGCTCCAAGGCGGCGAGATACAGCCCGCGCAGACGCTCCAGACTTGCGTAGGTGTTTGAATATGACTGGAAATAGGCGAGATAGGCGGCGGTGTTGCGGTAGCGTCCTCGATGGAACTCCACCCCCTCGTCAATCTGCTCACGGATTGTCTTACCCGGGTTGCTGTAGGCGGGATGGAACGCGGCGTTGTCGCAGAACGTGCACCCGCCGCGCCCGAGCGTCCCGTCCCTGTTCGGACAGGTGAACCCGGCGTCTATCACGACCTTCTGAAGCCTCGCCCCGTAGCGCCGCCTGAAAAAATCCACATATGCATTGTAACGCCGTTCCATATCCTTGCTCCGTCACATATTCACGAACCGCAATATCCTCGCCCCGTCACATATTCACGAACCGCAAAGTTAGCAATTCGGCGCGATTCAAGGGCGGACACGCACCGGATACGCACCGGACACCCACCCCGCAGGCATTTTGCCAAGTCCGAAAATAGTGTTACCTTTGCTGCCCGAATGCGGCAGAGGACTTGCAAGTCCGCGCATTGACAGTCAGACTAAAAACTTAAATTACTATAGATTATGAATCTCAGGGTTATCAAGAAAGACATCGAGTACTTCGTAGGCGAGTTCATTGACGACTGCACTCTTTTCGCTGCGCTCAATCCGTCAAAGGACAGCGACGAGCTCGCAAAAATAATAGATGAGGCCGTCGATCTCTACAACGACCTCAAAAACAAAGTCAATCATCCGGAGGAGGGCAAGAAAGCTTCAGCCCATTATGCCGCAGTCCGCAAGGAAATGTTCGAGAAACTGGACGCTCTCTGCGAGAAGCTCAGCGGAATAGTCTCCAAATAATCACGGAAACAGTTTCCAAGTAACTGAATCACTTGCCGGCGAGATGCTTCTCCCAGGCCCAGGCGGCGGCGAGAGTCTGCTCTATGCTGCGTTCAGCCTTCCAGCCGAGCTCCTTGTTGGCAAGACTTGTATCAGCCCATATCGCCACCACGTCGCCAGGACGGCGTGCGGCGAACTTATAGTTGAGTTTCAGCCCGTTCACCTTCTCGAAAGCGTTGACCAGCTCCATCACTGAGACCGGGCGGCCTGTTCCTATGTTGAAGATTTCATAGTCCTTCTTCATCTTTCCGTCCAGCATCCTTGACACCGCCGCCACGTGCGCCTTCGCAAGGTCCACGATGTCGATGTAATCCCGCAGGCAGGTCCCGTCGGGAGTCGGATAGTCGTTCCCGAAAATGCTCAGGCACTCGCGCTTGCCGATAGCGGTCTGCGTGATGAAAGGCACGAGATTGTTCGGCACGCCTCTCGGAAGCTCCCCGATGAGAGCCGACGGATGCGCTCCGATAGGGTTGAAATAGCGGAGAGCCAGCCCCTTGACCGGGCCGTTCGCCGCCTTCCCGGCCTTGACTTCAGTCCCATATACGGCGGAGGCCTTCACGACGTCGCGGAGTATGTCCTCGCAGATCTGCTTGGTGTTCCCGTAAGGCGACGTCGCCGGCTTGCGCGGAGACTCCTCTGTAACGGGGAGCTTGTCCGTCTCTCCGTAGACGGTCGCAGAAGACGAGAACAGCACGTTGCAGCCGCCGTGGCGCGTCGAAGCGTCAAGAATGTTCAGGAACGAATCCAGATTGTTCCTGTAGTACTTTATAGGCTCGGCGACGGACTCCCCCACCGCCTTGAACGCGGCGAAGTGTATGACCGCGTCAATCCTGTAACGGCTGAAAAGCCCCTCGACCGCCGCGCCGTCGCAGCAGTCCAGCTTCTCGAACGGGATGTCGTCGCGCCCTGTGATTTTCCTGACCCCCTCGAAGCAGGTGAGGTCGCAGTTCGACATATTGTCGGCGACGACGACGTCATAGCCGGCATTGATAAGTTCCACGGTCACGTGGCTGCCGATGTAGCCGGCGCCTCCGGAGACCAAAACGGTTTTCTTGCTCATATTGTCAGATATTTATCCGACAAATATAGCATATTTCCGACAAAACGGATTCTCACTGCGCGGCTTTCTTGCTGAAACTTACGATGACCACTCCGGCAAGGACTGCGATGGCCGACAGAATCTTCTTCCAGTCGAGGACGTCCATCCCTATGCAGATGCTGATCGTTGTCGCGATTATCGGCTGGCAATAATTGTACATACTGACCAGAGTCGGGCGTATGTTCTTCTGTCCCACCGGGATGAGGAAATATGAGCCGAAGGTCGCGAAGAAGACGAGGAAGAAGAGCTCGAAGCCGAGACGGCCAGAAAGCAGCGTCCAGTCGAAGCGGACAAGCTCGGCTGCGGAGAAGGGAAGAGTCATCAGGGCGGCGAAAAGGAATATCCACTTCATAAACGTCACCACCGAGTACCTGCTTATCAGCGGGCGGAACACTCCGAGATAGACCGCGAAGAATATGCCGTTCAGCACCATCAGAATCACGCCGAAGACGGAATTGCTCGTCGCCCCGGACGCGCCTCCGGTGCTGTTCAGAATCAGGAACACAATTCCCGCGAAGCTCAGAAGCACTCCCCCGGCCTTCTGCGGAGTTATCGGCTCCTTCACCGCCACTGCGGCGATGAACATCGTGTAAATCGGGGTCAGCGCGCTCAGGATCGAGCAGGTCATCGGGGTGATCTGAGGCAAAGCCATCAGGAATGTGAACTGGGTCAGGAAGAATCCGACCAGCGAAGCGAGGAATATCTTAGGGAAATCCCTCTTCTCGACCTTCTCCTTCGGAGTGAACAGCGACAGCAGCCAGAAAAGAGCCCCCGCTCCGAGCGCCCGGACGGTGAACAGGGCGATCGGGGAAAGAATATGACTTCCCGTCAGCTCCTTGCAGGTGACGACATTGATTCCGAAAATCGAATACGCGACAAAACAGGCGAGATGCCCCACTAATTCATTTTTTCCTGCCATAATACACTACTCTGCGCCTGCCCGTCCCCGGCAGCCCGCCACTTTTCAAAAACGGCGGCAAAGGTAATAAAATATCCGGCTTCCGGTTCAAATTTCTGAAATATTCGAGACTGCGGCGAATCGACA
>CAVIXF010000043.1:0-12380 GCA_963646585.1 Candidatus Gastranaerophilales bacterium HUM_1
ATGGAATATTAATCTCGGCTGCCACTTGCATCGAAACACTTGCAAATATGGAAGTCATACAGGATTTTGGAAAAACTCTGGGGAGAGCAGGTTTAGGCATATCGGCGGCTCAAACTGCTATCGTCCTTTTTAATGACGGAGAGTTATCAACCGGAGATGTACTCGCACTTGTTTCCGCTGGATTGCAGGCGAGTGCAATGGTCGCGGCTAAAATTCCCATACCGCACGCCTACATAATATCTGGAGCTTTGGGCATAACAAGCGCTGTGGTCGGATTAGTATCAATTTTCATTTCAGAAGGTATGTATATAATGAAAGCGCCAAATGGCGAATTAATATACATATATATAAGTTGTAACTCTATTAATACCGTATAAATGAAATACTTGACATCAAGAAAACAAATCGTAGCCTGGTCGTGTTTTTTGATTATATTTTCACCCTGTCTTTTTTTGCCGATTTTCAGACCGCAGGTGAACATCAAGACCTACTTGATATTGACTGCCTATATATCAGTAACTTTTCTTCTTATGGCAAGTGTATATTGGAGCTATCCCGAACTTACGGCGAATGACTTGAAAATACGGAATGCTCTATATCGCTTCTACAAAAAGAGTTATGCATACAATGAGATACAGAGGGTGGTGATTTGTGCAGCCCCTTACCATTGCCCCTGTCTGCGGATTTATTTGAAATCCCGCACAAAACCTGTCCTGCATTATATTGACAGTATGTCGAACAAATCTGTCCCGGCTTTCATAAAAGAACTGCGGTCTCACGGAATCGAAACGATATGCACAACAATCAGGTAAGTATAAAATACTGAACCGTAACTGTTCGATTTGTTGTTTGGACGATTAGTGGAATATTATGAAGAAAATGTACCTGGGTTCAGCCTTCCCGAATAGTATCAGGGGGCTTGCATTCATCATTATGTCCATATCCTTTCTTTCGGCGTGCGGTGACGAAAGGGAAGACGGCACTGTTATCACCAAAGAAGACTTCGTTCCTGTCGGACTGCCCGGACGAGTACATATGCTGTGTTTTGAGACGGACAGCATCGGATATGCGGCGAGTCCGCTTCTGACAAAGAAAAATGGGCGGCACTATCGCGATAGATTCGTCGTGTCGAAAACATCAGACAGGGGACGAAACTGGAAGGCTGTCGGAAAAATTGACGGTTCCTGCCTGAACATTTCTGAATGCGGAAGGCGGATATTTGTCGTCTCCACCAACCGGTACAGAAGAAACTACGAGGAGGGGCGAGACATATCGGAGATAGTGGTGATTGATAAAGATGATCTTTCTTCGGAACGAATAGTCGTGGAATATGGTGACATCTGGGGATTTCATATCTTTAATGACAGCACTTACACATACCGTCTGGGAAGAGACGAGAATTGTTCTTACATAATCACGCGGGACTATGGACGGAAATGGGAGAAAGTGTCTGTGCCCGGGAGGCCTGTCGGCTACAAGGTCGCCTTTTGCGGGAACACGATGTTCATTCCTGCATCCGTAAGAGCAGACTCGACATACAGGAGGATTCTGTATGCAAAGGATGTAATCTCGTCAAACATCAGGGCATTGAAGACCGGTAATCTCTATGACATTCAGGCTGCGGACTCTCTGCTTGCATTCTACCCCGTATGAGTTTTCGGAAATATGACGGCGAGAGCCTGAAATATGTGTCAAAGTTCAGATGGAACGGGACTTTCCACGGATGCTACCATCCGGACTTTCTCACGGGAAAAGATGGGGTCTTCATTTGCTCCGCATATAATTTTTCCGCTGACAAGGGACGGCACGACTGCATCTTCTGTTCAGCCGACGGCGGCGTAAACTGGAAGCCGTTGCTGATCAGTGATGACATCTGGCAGAACGACTATATGTTCAATGAGAGTTCGATGTCCGCCATCCCGGAAGAGGACGGAGTGTCCGTCATATACCAATGTGCCAGAGATGAGCGGCTGCACATCATCAAGGTTCAGAAATCCGGTTCAAGATGAAACGGAGTCGGATGCTTTACCTGAGTGCGGCTCTTTGCATTCTATGGGGACTGTTGTGCCTGACTGTCAGCGGTGAAGCCAATTACATCGTGCTGTTCAGATGGGCGGTGTTCATTCCTTTGTTCATCATCGCGCTCAACCTGCCTGACAAGGCTGTAATATGGCTTTCTTTAATCGCCGCAGGGACAGTTCAATCTGTGATTGTGGTTATGCAGCAGACAGGTGTGGTCGCGAGTCACAATCCTTTTTTCCGTCTCACAGGGTTTATGGGGAATCCCGGGCTTATGGGCGGTTTTCAGGCGGTTGCGCTGACCGCCTGCGCTGTCTGTCTGAAAGAACGCCGTTATGCCACCCCGGCAGGCATCTGCTCCATATTCATCATATATTCGATTGTCGTGTCCTGCTCAAGAGCGGCATTGCTCGCCGCGTTGTCAGGTTCGGCGCTGCCTTACGGAAAAAACATCTCTGCTTTTTTCAAAAAACACAGGTGGGGAGTTGTCGTCTTGACCGTCATTTGCATCGCAGGAGCGGCCGGCGTTTATCTCTGTCGCTCGGACTCCGCCGATGCGCGTCTTCTGATATGGAGGGTCTCACTTGACATCATCGGAGACAATCCGGTTTTCGGAATCGGCCCAGGACAGTTCCGTAGCGTCTATATGCTTTATCAGGCCGCTTATCTCGCGCAGAACCCTCTGTCCGGATTCGCACTCGTGGCGGACAATGCCGCATATCCATACAATGAATTCATCCGCATAGCCGTTGAACAGGGTTTCATAGGGCTGTCGGCATTTCTGCTGATGGTTTATTCCGCTGCAAGAAACTCATCGGATTCCGGCGCTTTCGCGCCGCTGGTAGCACTGCTGCTGTTCTCCTGCTTTTCCTATCCGATTGACAAGCCGGCAACGGCGATTCTCTTTCCCATACTTTTCGGCGCGTGCGGCGGCAACCTGGACAGAAAAGCCGGAAAAGCTTTCGTAGCCGGTTCTTCAGCGCTGCTGCTCATATCGGCGATATGCATATACATTTTCCGGACGCACACGGAGAAAGAAATTGAGAAAATGTGGTCGGGATATGACAATGGAGCCGCAGAACGCCTTGAGCGCCAGCTTCCGCACATATATACCGACATCCGTTTCAACTCCGTATATTTCAATCTTTTCCGGCGATATGAAGAAATGCGGGACACTTCACTCCTTGACTTTATGCTCCCGACTTGCGAAAACTGGTGTGACATCGGGAACTTTTACCATAAGACAGGGAATCAGGAGCTTGCTGAGGCATATTTTCGAGAGGCGGCGGATATGATTCCGACGCGTCTCGTTCCAAAGTATTATCTTTGGAGGCTGTTGAATGAGCAGGGCAGGGAGGACGATGCCGCCAGAATTGCGAAAACAATTATGAATCAACCCGTAAAAGTTGAAAATACGACAATCTTGCATATAAGACAGGAGGTGAGAAAATCTTTATGAAACAATTTTCAGCCATTGCATTGTACACGATGCAGTTTCTGACAGTCCTGTCTTGCGGCCATTCCGTGCGCGAATTCAGGGAGACTGCGGCCGATGACTACGGGTTCGCCGCGGATTCGATTGATTACACCATAGAGGCGGCAAAGAAAGTCTGGGAGAGCCGGCACTGGAGAAAAGAATATGGCGACGCTGTTTTTACCGACTACATACTGCCACCGGTCGCGGCAAAAGAGCCTGTTGAATTTTACTGGCGGTCAGACTTGCCAAGGCGGATGGATGTTGTGATATGTGATACGGCCGATGTCGCGGGGGCGGCGCGGACAATAAACGGGAAAATTGATGTCATCACGAAAAACGAGGCGTGGGGCAATCCGCAACTGAGTTATTCTGAGATTATGTCAGGCAAGTTCGCCAAATGCGATGACCGTTCGACACTCGCAGTCTTGGCTATGCGGGCGTATGGTATTCCCGCAGCATTCGAATATGTCCCCAATTGGGGTGATACGAACAACGGGCACTCGTTCTGTTCCGTAATATTGCCGGATGACTCGCTGCTTGTTTTTCAAGAGCGGAATGACGACGGGATACATATTCAGTATTCGCACAAAGTTCCAAAAGTATATCGTAAATCATTTTTTCCGGATGACCGTTCTCCGCTTGCCGGACACGTCAAAGCCGGGGAATATGTGCCTCAGGAATTTTCGGACATATTCATTGAAGATGTAACAAGATTCCATAGTGTCGGACAATGCGATGTGACTTTATCGACCGGGAGGCCTGATGACCGGCTGGCTTACCTGTGCGTGTTTACGCCCAAGGGATGGAAGCCTGCGGCCTATGCAGAGATGAATGACGGGCGGGCGACATTCATCGATGTCGGAAACGGAGGCGGTTATGACTTCAGAAAAATGGGGGACAGCCTTGGCGACGGAATACTGTATCTGCCTGCGGTTTATGAAGACGGACGGATTGAACCGGCCGGCTTCCCTTTCATCTTGTCCGCTTCCGGGAAAAGAGATATAGTGAGCGGGCGGAGCAGGGAGACGGTCACCCTGACGCGAAAATATCCTCGATTCGGAAGAGTCGTGAGATTTGCATCTTTTATGACAGGTGGCATATTCGAAGCTTCCGGAAGGGCGGACTTTGCCGATGCAGACTGCCTTCATCGGATTATCGACACCCCGATAAGCAGAATGCAGCTTGAAGATTCAGAGGAGACGGGACGGACTTACAGATATGCCAGATACCGGAAGCCCAAAGGAACATTCAGCATAAGCGAGCTTGTGTTCTTCGACGATGACGGCAATGAAATAGAGGGCGAGCCGTTTGTGCCCGGCTACATTGAATCATCAGATGTGAGTGCGGTATATGACGGGAATCCGCTTACATATTTCGAGATTGACGGAGTCGTGGATTTTTGGGCCGGTGTCAAATTCGACGCACCGTCGAAAATCGGAAAGGTGGGCTTCTGCCCGCGTACCGATGACAATGGCATATCTCCCGGTGACGAATATGAACTTATGTACTGGGACAGCGGATGGGAAAGTCTCGGGCGGAAAACTGCGGCTGATTATGCATTGACTTTTGACGGCGTCCCTTGCGGTGCACTTCTGTGGCTCAGGAATCTGACCAAAGGAAGGGAAGAAAGACCTTTTACCTATGAAAATGGGAAACAGATGTGGTGGTGAGGAAATTTTGAAGTAATGGCGTAACTGTCGGACAAATCTGTCCCGGCTTTCATAAAAGAACTGCGGTCTCACGGAATCGAAACGATATGTACAACAACCAAGTGAGTATAAAAAACGAAAGGTTCAGAAATCCGGTTCAATATGAATGACCGGGATGTTTTAGACTTTTGAATCGGTTTTATGGAGAACTTTCGGGATTTGACTGGAGAGACTGTCGCGCCTTTCGCGAAGGTTATGTATGTGATGGCGAAGCCTGCTGGGGCGCGTTGCAACCTCCGCTGCGACTATTGCTACTATCTTGAAAAGTCCGCGCTGACCGGGGGAGTGGGGGACTGCGGGGATATGGATGACGCCCTGCTGGAGAAGTTCATCAGGGAATATGTCGCCGCTCAGACCACTCCGGAGGTTCTTTTCCTCTGGCACGGGGGCGAACCTATGCTCCGGGGGCTGGAGTTCTACCGGAAGGTTCTGAGACTTCAGAAGAGATATGCCTGCGGGCGGGCGGTGGACAATTCCATACAGACGAACGGGACTCTCATCGACGAGGACTGGTGTCGGTTCTTCAAGGACAACGGCTTTCTTGTCGGGGTGTCGATTGACGGGCCGGAGGCGGTGCACGACCGTTTCCGCAGGAACAGGGCGGGCGCGCCGACATTCCGCAGGGTTATGCGCGGAATCGAGCTGCTTGACCGCTACGGGGTGCAGTGGAACGCGATGGCTACGGTCAATGCGGCGAACGTGACTGCCCCGGAGGAGTTCTACGACTTCTTCAAGGGAATCGGCTGCCGCTATCTTCAGTTCACCCCGGTCGTCGAGCGGATTATGACGCTGCCGGACGGGGGCTCACGCCTTGCCGCGCCGTCGGACAGGGAGGGGGTGATGAGCCCGGACTCCATAAGCCCGGAGCAGTGGGGAAGTTTTCTCTGCGGGGTCTTCGACCGCTGGTGGCCGGGGGACGTGGGGAGACAGTTCGTGCAGATTTTCGACGCGACGCTCGCCAACTGGGCGGGGCGGCCTCCGGGAGTGTGTGTGCTGGCACGCGAGTGCGGACACGCCGGGGTGCTGGAGCACAACGGAGACCTCTATTCCTGCGACCATTTCGTGTTCCCGGAGTACAGACTCGGGAACATCGCCGACAAGACGCTCGTCGAGATGATGTACGGTCCGGTTCAGCAGCGTTTCGGGACGGCGAAATTCACTTCGCTGCCCCGCCGGTGTCGGGAATGCCGCTTCCTCTTCGCCTGCAACGGGGAGTGCCCGAAAAACAGGTTCGCCGTCACGGAGGACGGTGAACCCGGGCTGAACTACCTCTGCGCGGGCTATCGGCGTTTCTTCGAGCACAGCGCCCCGGCGATGATTCAGATGAGGGACTATCTTACGAGAAACTGCGCATTTTAAGACGGCTCTTGGAAGTGGGCTGACTGAAACCCTTTTTACTTGCAGGACATTATGTCAAGGATGAGCGAGTCGGTGCTCTGCATCCCGACCGAGCCTATGCGGCCGAGGTTGCGGATGGTCTTCTCGATGTCGTTTTCTATTATGCCGTCGTTGGCGGAGATGCAGATGCCGTCGAGGGCGAGGACGGCGGACTGGATCGAGCTTGCGACACCGGAGGCGACCTTCATCGCGCAGCCGGTCTTCGCCCCGTCGCAGACCATCCCCGTGATGTTCCCGATCATATTCTTGATGGTGTTGCAGACCTGTCCGTAGCTGCCGTCGTGCAGGTACACCAGCCCGCAGGACGAGCCGGCCGAGGCTATGACGCAGCCGCACAGGGCGGAGAGCCGGCCGAGATAGCTCTTGATGTGGATCGCGGTGAGGTGGCTCAGTACGAGGGCGCGGGCGAGCCGCTCGTCGGAGATGTCGTGCCGCAGGGCGAACGCGATGACGGGCACGGTCACGGTTATGCCCTGGTTCCCGCTTCCGGAGTTGCTCATCGCGGGGAGCGTGCATCCCGCCATCCTTGCGTCGGAGGCCGCGGCGGTGAGTGCCATCGCGTAGCTCATAAAGTCGTTGCCGAAGACGGATGTGAAACGGCTGTCGGCTATGGTGCGGCCGACCTTGAGCCCGTATTCGCCTTGCAGACCCTCGTTCGCGAGCCTGAGGTTCAAATCGCGTGATTCCAGAATGAACCTTATGTCCTCGAAGGCGACGCTTCCCGCGAAGTCGTAGATTTCCAGGATGCTGAGTCCGTCGCCCTTCCCGGCGTTCTCCGTGGAGCTGTCCTCCGCCTTCCGCTCCCCGTCCCTCGCGGTCCCGCTCAGCAGCTGCGCGTCGTACCAGGTCTCCACGATCCGGTCGTGGTCGTCCTCGATCACCGCCTTTCCGCTGTGCCCCCTCGACGGGACTGACACGGCGGCCTTGGCGTAGAGCTTCCTGCACTTGTCTGCGCGGCGGATTCTGACCCTTCCGTCGGCGACCATCCTCTTCGCCTTCTCCACGGACTCGGGACAGAGGTCGTGGAGCACTTCAAGCCCGTATTCCGACTTGCCGCAGACCGCTCCGAGAGCCGCCGCGATGTGCAGGCCGACCATCCCCGTGCCAGGGATGCCCACGCCCATACCGTTCTTGAGTATGTTCCCGCTGACCTCCACGGCGATCTCCATCTCGCCGTCGGGCAGGCTCTCCAGCCCGCATTTCTCGGCGAGAATCTCCGAGGCCTTCGCGGCGGCGAGCGCCACGGCTATCGGTTCGGTGCATCCCAGCGCCGGTTTCACCTCCCTGCGGAGGAGTTCAATTATTTCGCGTTCCCTGTCTGTCATAGTTGAAGAAGTCCAAACAATATCCGAACAGAATCGAGAGCTCCCCGCCGTTGCAGACCGTTTCGAGCGGGAATCCTATGCATACCGTCCTGTAGCCGTCGCCTTCGTAGCAGACCCCTGCGGAGATGCCGGTGTCCCTGTAGCGCAGGAAAGTCCGCCCGTTCCCGTCGGCGGGGACTATGCCGTCAGGCGCTTCGACGCAGTAGACCGTCCCTCCCGGAGCGTTGCAGAAGTGTCCTGCGGTGTTCCAGAGCCTGTCCCTCGTCACCAGACGGTACTCCCCGCTGCGGCCTCCGTGGCTGTTCATCGGCCTGTAGCCGAGCGTCCCGGCGGCGAACTTGAGTGCCTCAGCCGTCGCCGCGCTGTCCTTCGCGACCGGATAGACCGCGTCGCCGATGTCCGTGCCGATGTACGCCCCGGAGACGATCAGGGAGCATCCGTCCGAGCAGCATCCGCGCAGCCGCTCACGCAGGGCGGAGGGGAAGAGCTGATGGCGTGCGGGCATTTTTCCCGTTCCGGTCGGCGTGGTGACCTGTTTTCCGCAGATGAGGTCAACGACCGGCGCTCCTCCGTCTTTTCCGAACACCGCCCCGCATTCGCAGAAGGCGTCGCGGCTCATCGACGCGAACCCCCGTCCGAGCTTGAACAGGGCCTTTCCGTGCACGAGCGGGTAGTCGAAAGTGTTCCCCGCCGACACCGTCCCCGCCTTGTCTGTGTATGACGCGCCGAATCCCGGGCAGTCGTCGTCCCTCCATTCCGAGTCGCGTCGGAACTGGTACATATTCCCGATGTAGTCGATTCTCTCGACATAGTCCACTCCGGAGTCGGTTCTGTCGTCGAATCCGGCATATTCCGGTGTCTCGATGTATGAGGGTGCTGCTACCCTTGTGAAATTATTGACTATGAGTGTGTTGTATGATATGCCGCGTCCGAGGGGGATTCCGGCGGCGAGGGTTTCCGATGGAAAGGATATTCCTCCGTCGTTATATGACCGTATTCTGAATCCGTAGATATGTCCTCTCCTGAGTTTCAGGGCGTATGAAATACGTCCGTTTCCGTCTCTCACGGGTTCGGTAATCTGCGCTCCGGATGTGAACTCCCCGTCATCTGTCTTGATTTCAATCACATAGCCCTCCGCCACTGCCGTCGGCTCAAGGGTGTCCGGAGTGTCCTTCCAGTGCAGCAGAAGCTCGAATCCGTCGTCCGAAACCGACTGTATCGCGCAGGCGAACGAAGCCGGGGGCAGCGGCTGGACGGCGTAGGGGCGGCCGTAGCGGTTGCTCAGATATTTCAGCATCCCCTTGTAGACGGCCCTGCACACGGTGAAACGGAAAGCGGGGTCGAGCCCGTATTTCATATCGTTGAAATTCTGGTGCGAGAGCAGTTCCAGAATCATCGACGGGGAGGTGGGGGTTCTCGATTCGAGATAGGCCCGGTCCTTGGTCCCGCGCCGGGTCCAGTCGGGGTCGAAGAGGGCGCGGATGTCGGAGACGACCTGGGTCTGGACTATGTCCGCATATTCCCGGCTCGTGGTTCTCCGCTCCTTTGACGGCAGCAGCTTGTCGTCCTCCGAGACTGAGGAATATATGGCCATAGTGCCTACGGTGGTGTCCCTCGCCGCAGTCCCGGCGTCGGTGTGGAATGCGAAGGCGAGGTCTACGGGGATGCCGAGCCCGGGAGCGTCGGGGTTCATACGCGAGCCTCCGCTGAGCCAGTCCACCCAGGAGCCCCGGCACATATAGTCGTCCTTGTAGTCGTTTTCTCCTCCGTTCTGGCTCCATACGGATTCCGGCGCCCCGTACCACTGGAGGCTGTAGCGGGCAGCCTCCGCGAACCTCGGCATACCGGAGGTCTCCGCGTAGAAGCTGTCAGTCCCTGCGGCGAAACGCGCTATGCAGCCCGTTCCGCCTCCGAACCTGACCGCGTCGGCGCATACGACGGCGTTCTTCCCGCCCTCGGACTTGCCGCAGTCGAGGACTACGCAGCCTTCAGACCCTTTGTCGAAGGGGAATGTCCCGAGGTAGATCCAGGTGCCTCCGCCTGTGCGCTGGTTGACGAGAAACTCCGTCTCCCCGCCGCGATGCCTGACGCTGTAGTGTGCCCCCGTGCTGCTTTCCGGCAGGCTGCGGTAGGCGACATAGACCGCATATTCCCCGTCCTCGGCGAAATCCGGCCGCCAGACGGCTCTGCGGCACCTGTTCCGGGACGTCTGCCCGCATTCGGCGTACAGGGCCGTCCCGGCGAGAAAGGGGTTTTCCTTGCCGACGATCGTCTCAAGGGTGTCCGCGAACCCCGGGCCGCCGGTCATCCATTCGCCCTCCGCGAGGAAGCCGCCCCGGCTGCGGGAGACATTGCCGCAGTCGTTGTCGATGATGTATTCGTCAGTGTTGAGGTCGCGTTCGCGGGGGAGCATCACATAAGCCCCGGCGTTCTCGAGCATAGGGACGAGGTAGGGGAGCACGAAGCCCGGGGTGAACATATCCTCCACCGTCCGGAAAAGGCAGGCCCGCTGCCATTCCCAGCGGTGCAGGGACTGCTCGTAATAGTAGCCGTGGCTCTGCCAGAGGGCTATGTTCCTGTGTGAAAGTCCTTTGCCGTACTCCGCCGCGCCGATGCGCCTGACTATGCCCTCGCCGCCGTCCCCCGGGTCGGCCACTCTGTTGCGGCTTTTCGCCGGAAGGCCGTCGGAGGTCAGGCGCGGTGTGACGTAATCTTTCAGAGGGTTGCTCCTGACGAATATCTCCCCGACCGAATATTTCGAATACTTCTCGGGGAAGACGGATTTCAGCTCCCGCCTGAGCCATTTGATGTCGCCGTCGTGCCAGGGGTAGTCTCCGAGCGTGTTCTCGAAATAGAAGTCGAGCTGCCCGCCCCTGCGCAGGACTTTGCGGATTCTCAGCTTGTCGGCGCGGACCCCCGTCCTCTGCTGGAGGCGGACGGCGAGCGAGTCGCACATCGGCTGCAGGTCTTCGCGGTGCCTCGCGTATGCCGCGTCCGGAAGCGCCGCTGCGGAGAGAAGCCCCACTGCGAGCGTCACGATGAGGGTTTTCTTGCGCACAAGCCGGACGACAGCCCGCGCCGCGAGGAGTACGACCGCACCGGCCGCCGCGCCCGCGATGCCGGCGAGAGCGTCATAGACGTCCGCCCCGCGATAGTCAGTCTGCCCCTGGATCAGTTCGATCAGGAACGCCAGAGCCGACGCGAGCAGCAGCATAAGCCCGGCGAACGCGGCGAACCTCCCCGTCTTCCACTCCCTCCTCCCGAAGGCGAGCGTGGTGAGGATGACGAAAGGGGCGAACATCAGAAAATGCACGTCCTTGTCGGTGAGATTGAACAGCTGCGACTGCTCCTGAATGAACTCCGGGTCGAAATCAGCGAAGCAGAGGTAACCCACCGCCGCAGCGTAAAGTACGAGAACGACTCGAAATATGATATGTATCTTATTACTGCTCATCAATTGTCTTAGTTATCAGGCGTCAGCATTTCACATCCCCCTCATTCTACAAACCGCAAACATATCTTCACACCCCGCAAGGCATCACCGGGATGTGTGAGTCGCAGAAACGGTGTGAGTGCAAGGCGCGGGAACATTCCAAACCGGAGCAACCTGAAGGTTGTGAGGATTTGGAATGCGAGCGCAACGCGGCAATCGCACCGCTTCTGCGGCTCACAACTGCTGCATATCGTTCAAGCGCTTGTAGTACCCATTCAACCGTATCAGCTCGTCGTGCCGTCCGCGCTCCACGATCCGTCCGTCCTGCATCACGAAAATCTCGTCCGCGTTCTTGATCGTCGAGAGCCTGTGGGCGATGGCGATGGTCGTGCGCGAGCTCATAAGCCGGTCAAGAGCCTCCTGCACAAGCTTTTCGGACTCGGTGTCGAGCGCCGACGTCGCCTCGTCGAGAATCAGGATAGGCGGGTTCTTGAGTATCGCCCGGGCTATGCTTATCCTCTGCCTCTGCCCTCCGGAGAGCATACGGCCGCCGTCTCCGATGTTGGTGTCGTAGCCGTGCTCCTTCTCCATAATGAAGTCGTGCGCGTTGGCTATTTTCGCCGCCGCGATCACCTGCTCCAATGTCGCGTCCTTCACCCCGAAGGCTATGTTGTTGAAAATCGTGTCGTTGAAGAGTATCGCCTCCTGGTTCACGTTGCCGATGAGCCCGCGCAGCGAGTGGACGGAGAGGTCGCGTATGTCCGTCCCGTCAATCGAAATCGAACCCGCGCAGACGTCGTGATACCTCGGAATAAGGTCTACCAGAGTAGATTTCCCCGACCCCGACTGCCCCACGAGCGCGACGGTCTTGCCCTTCGGCACGGTGAGGTTGATGTCTTCGAGCACGTTCTTCTCCCCGTTGTAGGAGAAATACACGTCCCTGACCCTGATGCAGTCCTTGAACTCGGTGATTTTCACCGGATTCGCAATCTCCTTTATGCCTGTCTCTTATACACATC